>CANQPC010000048.1 GCA_947625625.1 uncultured Bacilli bacterium | reverse complement strand
GTTGCAAAAGGGTCATTGTAAGATAATAATTTTATTTTAAGACAATGAGAATTTTTATATGAATAATAATTTTGGATAAAAGAGTTTAAATCTGAAATGTCTTTAGGTATAAACACGCGATTTAAAAGACCATAATCTTCATCTTTAAAAGAATAATAAATTCCTATATGATTTTTGTCTTCATATAAGAAAGGTTCTTTTAAAGAATTAAAGCCATATTTTTCAAATAATTTTAATATTTCTTTTTTCATTTCAATCCCTTATTCTATAATTATTATACCATCTTTTTTTAGATTGTGAAATTAAATATTAAGTGTTATATTAATTATAAGAGGTGGTATGATGAAAGTTACGGTTATAAAGCCGAAAGAGGAGAAAGGTTTGAATTTGATTTCAAGCATTATTATGTTAGTATTAGGATTAATTTTAGCTTTTAATGCAAATCAGTTAGTAACAACTATTTTTATTATTTTAGGAGTTATTATTACAGGTTTTGGAGTGATTTGGTTATTGAATTATTTTAAAGAAAAAAAACAATTTAATAATGATAATAATCAAAGTTTAATTAGTGGGGTTTTGGGAATTGCAATTGGTTTATTAACAATTTTCTTAGCAAGTGTGTTAAGTAATGCAATTCAAATAATATCAGGTATTTGGTTAATAATGGTAGGAATAAATAAGTTAGCAATTTATTTACAGTTTAAAGTTAACTATATAAATTTAATAATTGCTATATTATTAATTTTGTTAGGAATTTATACAATCTTCTTTGAAAATGCAATTTTAATGTTTATTGGAATTGCTTTAATATTAACAGCAGTTTATGATATTGGATGTCAATTAAAAAAATAACCCTAAAAGAGGTAGATTTTCTCATCGGCCTATAAGGCCAATTACTGGCAGCCACCATTTGGTGGCTCTTTTAGTCTGCCAATTGCCTTTGTCACTCTTACTTACCCGTAAACGGGTCTTTATATTCTTTTAAACTTCTTTTATCTTTTAATCTGTCTTCTTCTTCCTGTTCTCTTATATATTTTTTTATTGTTGCTTTATTCAAGCCTACTGTACTTACATAATATCCTTCTGACCAAAAATGTCTATTTCCATAGTTGTATTTTAAATTTGCATGTTCATCAAATATCATCCAACTACTTTTTCCCTTTAAATAACCCATGAATGATGATACACTTATTTTAGGTGGAATTTTTACAAGCATATGTATATGATCTGAACAAGCATTAGCTTCAACTATTTCTACTCCTTTATATTCACATAATCTTCTCAAATATCTTCCAATATCTCCTCTTAATTTTCCGTATATAGCTTTTCTTCTATATTTTGGCGAAAATACTATATGATATGAACAATTCCATTTTGTATGAGACAAAGTACTTTCTTCATCATTTTTCTTTTTCATTAAAATATCACTCCTTCTGATTTTTAGACATTATTGGCAGACCAAGTTTATTATATCAGAAGGAGTGATATTTTTTTCTAACGCTATCGCTTTTTCAAGTCTCACCCGCATAGCGGGTGGATTTATCCACGACCTTGTGGTCGTGGCAATTCTGATGAATTGCATATTTAAAAAAATAACCCAAAAGAGTTATTTTTTTTAGTTATTTTTGTTATATATTAGGAAGCAATATATGGATCTTCAAAAGAACCTGTTCCTCCAGTAACTAACACATTTGATTTAAGATAAATGACTGGATGGATTAATGGTATCTCAATTACCGTTGATTCTGCACTGTAATCTGCTGTCAAGTAACCATGAAAAGAAATTTGAAAAACATAACTCGCACTAGAGGAATCTGAGACAGGATTTAAAGTCCATTCATGACGACTACTTGATTCTAACCAATCTATCTCATAACACCCATCTTCATAGTAATCATGCATACTTTTAGCTAAACAAGCTTCTCTTACACTTTTTCCTACAGCATAACCAAAATCACTTGGATGCATTAATCCTATATATCCATCCCATATTGTTTTTCTTTCTACTTCATCATTACATTTACTTCCGCCACCTTGACTTACACAATATTGTTTACCATCTATATCTCCTCTTTCAACCTGATATGTTGCACTTGCTGTCCATTCAGATTCATCATATGTTCCAAAAGTTCCTGTATTCCATCTTACTTTAGCTATTTTGTTTTTTGCTTCTTCACTTATTCCATTACCAGTAAAATCACAAGGAGTATTGCTATAACCTTGACCCTTATAACATTGTCCACTTTCATTATTCCAATATAAACTGTTTCCTATTTCTCCATCTTTAGTATATACACTTTCAGGATTTAATAGTTTCATTAAATTAGCTTGACTCCATTCATTTATTCCATTCCCATCATTAACTCCAGGAATATTAAGCCAAAAATTACCACCATCTGATGAATCCCAGTTAAAATACCCAATACTATCTTCTCTTATTATTTTTACTAAATCTTCTTGTTTTTCTTCTCCATCGACAACTGTTACATTTTTCATTACTCCTATAATACGCCATAATATTATATCTCCATTATTATGAACTTTTTCACAACTTCCATAACCATTCAGAATACCTTCTTCGTTATCACTTTCACATTCTTCTATAGAACAATATTCAGCACCATCGAAATAATCATCTTCTGTCCAATGAAAATCATATATATCACTTTTATATCTATCTCCTATATCTATATAATTATTAGGATTAGCTCCAACATATCTTAAGTTTCCATCTTTGGTATCATCATACATTAACTCTGGCTCTTCTTTTAATACCTCTTTTTTTTCTAAATTTGTTAAATATTCAACTATTGGGGTTTTAACAGGTTCACTTCCTATTGTACTTTCTATTACTACTTTTGATTTATAGGTTTTATTCATTGCATCATCTGTTACTTCTACACCTCCATCTAGCCAGATTCTAAGTTCATAATTTTTCTCGCCATTTGGTTCTAATTTTCCACTTGT
>CANQPC010000047.1 GCA_947625625.1 uncultured Bacilli bacterium | reverse complement strand
TGGTAGCGACGGGGAGATTCGAACTCTCGACCTGCCGGGTATGAACCGGATGCTCTAGCCAACTGAGCTACATCGCCATTACATATTCCGTCGCTTTTTGCGACAAACTCATTATAACAAAACTATAAATAAAAAGCAACAACAAATTTAAAGGAAAAATTGACATTTTTTCTAACATTTGTTAGGATTATTGATAAGAAAAATTTAATTAAAGGAGTTGATTATATGTTAGAATTTAATAATGTTAGTATTACTTTGAGAAAAGATGCTCGTTCTTTAATTAAAAATTTTACTTTTACTTTAAAAGAAAAAGATAAAATTGCTATTATTGGTGAAGAAGGTAATGGTAAAAGTACTTTATTAAAAGCCGTTGCTGCGAGAGAAAGTATTAACTCTTATGTTGATATAGAAGGTACTATCTTAACTAAAGATATCCAAATTGGTTATTTAGAACAATTTTTAGATGAAAAATGGAATGATAATACTGTAATGGAATATTTCTTAAAGAAATCTTATAATGATGAAGTAGATTATTCTAATTATGATTTAATTAATAATATTTATGAATTATTTTCTATTTTTAAATTAGATACATCTTTATTAGAAGATAATCATTTAATTAAAACTTTATCTGGTGGCGAAAAAATTAAAATGCAATTAATAAAGATATTAGTTTCTAAACCTGATGTCTTACTTTTAGATGAACCTACTAATGATATTGATATTCCAACTTTAAAATGGTTAGAAGACTTTATTAATAATTCTAATTTGCCTATTTTATTTATATCCCATGATGAAACTTTACTAGAAAATTGTGCTAATGGAATAATTCATTTAGAACAAGTAAAAAAGAAAACTGAATGTCGTCATACTATTGAAAGAATTCCTTATAAAGAATATATGGAAAAAAGATTAGGGTTATTAACTAAACAAGAACAAATTGCTAGGAAACAAAGAAGTGATTATCAAAAACAGATGGAAGGCTTTAGACAAGTTTACCAAAAAGTAGAATACCAACAACGAACTATTACAAGAGCTGACCCTCATGGTGCCGCTTTACTTAAGAAAAAAATGAAATCTTTAAAATCCCAAGAACGAAGATATGAAAAAGAGCAAAAATGTTTTGTTGATATTCCTGATGTCGAAGATGCCATTTTACTAAAAATCGGTGATATAAATACTATTCCTAATGGTAAAATGGTTTTAGATATGGCTTTAGATAATTTAGAGGTGGATGGTAGAATACTTGCTAAAAATATTAAATTAAATGTCTATGGGCAAGAGCACGTTGTAATTGTTGGCCAAAATGGTGTAGGGAAAAGTACTTTAATTAAGAAAATATATGAAGAATTAAAAGAGCGCCAAGATATCAAAGTAGGTTATATGCCCCAAAATTATGATGATATGTTAGATTTAGATAAGACTCCTTTAGAATTTTTAATAAAAGAAAAAACTAAAGAAGCCGAAACCTTAGTAAGAACTTATTTAGGTAGTCTAAAATTTACTATTGAAGAAGTAAGTACGAAAATGCAAAATTTAAGTGGTGGTCAAAGAGCTAAAATATTACTTCTAAGTTTAGTTTTAAATAAGAATAATGTCTTAATATTAGATGAACCAACAAGAAATTTAAGCCCTTTATCTAATCCCGTAATTAGAGATATGCTTGCTAATTTTAAAGGTAGTATTATTAGTGTAAGTCACGATCGAAAATACATTAATGAAGTATGTGATAAAATTTATGAATTAACTAAAGAGGGGTTAATAATTCATAATGAAAATTTTTTGTGAAAAATTTGACATTTTTTAGCAAAACTTATTGACTTTCCCAAATTTTAGGTTTAATATTATGTATATTGATGCTTTAATTTAGAAATGGTGATTTTTTGGAACATTATTTTACTAATAACGAACAACTTAAAAGTGAATTACGTGACATTACGTATACTTTAGATGACACGAATTTTACTTTTATTAGTGATAATGGTGTTTTCTCTAAAAATAAGATTGATTATGGTAGTAAGTTTTTAGTAGAAACTATGTTAAAGCAAATAAATAAAACCCATATAAGTATTTTAGATATGGGATGTGGTTATGGATTTATTGGTATCGTCCTAGCCAAAAAGTTAGATTCTTTAGTAACCTTAGCAGATGTAAATAAACGGGCACTACATTTAGCTAAAGAAAATTCCAAAGTTAATAAGGTGGAAGCGCATATCGTAGAAAGCAATATCTATGATAAGATAAGTGACACTTTTGATATAATTGTTACTAATCCTCCGATTAGAGCAGGCAAAAAGGTAGTAGAAGGTATGCTACTTGGGGCATCCTCTTACCTAAAAGATGATGGCGAGTTATGGTGCGTCATTAGAAAAGATCAAGGTGCAAAGAGCATGGTAAAAGTCTTAGAAGATAACTATAAGACGAATATCGTAGCAAAAAGCAAAGGCTTTTATGCCATAAAGGCCGAAAAAAAATAATATTAAAGTATGGGGTGAGAATGTGGCTTATAAAACTAAAAAGTTTGGCGATTATAGAGAAAGAAGAACTTTCTCTAAGATTAAAAATACTTATCCTTTAACTGACTTATTAGAAATTCAAAAGAAAAGTTTTGAATGGTTTTTAAGTGAGGGAATAAAGGAAGTATTTGCAGAACTATTCCCAGTAGATAGCTTTACTGGTAATATTTCGGTAGATTTTACAGATTATCACTTTGAAGAACCAAGATATTCTATCAAAGAAGCAAAAGAAAGAATGGTAAACTATGCATCACCATTAAAGGTAAATGCACGTGTATTCATTCATGAAACAGGGGAGGTTAAAGAACAAGAAATCTTCCTAGGCGATATGCCAATGATGACAGAAGCTGGAACCTTCATTATTAACGGAGCGGAAAGAGTTATCGTTTCCCAATTAGTAAGAAGTCCATCTATTTACTTCAAAAAAGAAGTAGATAAAAACGGAAGAAGAATAATTTCCGGGGAAGTAATACCTAATCATGGTACTTGGTTAGAGTATGAACTAGATGCAAGAGATGTTTTATACGTAAGAATTGATAGAACGAGAAAAGTTCCTATTACAACTTTCTTAAGAGCTATTGGTTTATCAAATGATGAAGATATTATCGAAGTATTTGGAGATAGTGCATATATCCAAAATACCTTAGAAAAAGATAGTACTCATAATACGGATGAAGCCTTAATTGAAATTTATGAAAAATTAAGACCAGGAGAACCGGCTACTCTAGA
>CANQPC010000046.1 GCA_947625625.1 uncultured Bacilli bacterium | reverse complement strand
GTAAATATAGGAATTTCTGATAATTTATAACAAATAATTGCTAATTTTTGTTGACCCTGACTACCAATAAATTTTAAGTTGTTATCACCAAGATAAAAGGAAAAATCATCTCTATGAGGTCCATATAAAGTCATACCATAATTAAGTTCCTTCTGATAATTTTTTTTATATACTTCCTTCAATTTATTAGATATAGTTTCTATATCATAGCTGTCAAACTCAACATTTGGTTCATAAACAATATTTAATCCATTAACTTTTGAAATATCAAAAAAAACTTTAGTAATATTATTATTCACTTCATCAATATATTTTTTTCTATATTGATATATAATAATAGCCTTTTCAATCAATTTATCTGTAATAATATCTAAATAATATCTATCTGCTAAAGCACTAGTAATCATAATTTTTAAATACTCATTACGAGTTTTTAAAATTTTATTATATTCATTATAAACATTAAGATATTCTTTTGATAATTGACTTATCTCTAAATTAAGAAAATTTCTCCTAATACTTGGAGATCCTTTTATAATTTCTATATCATCAGGATTAAATACTATCACATTAAGATTAGAAATATAATCAGCTATCTTAGATATTTCTTTATTATTCTTTTTTACTTTCTTCACATTTTCAGAAAGATTTATTTCTAAATCTTTTCTTATATTCCCATCACGTACAGTACCAATAACTTTAGCCTTTTGTTCTCCTATTTTTATTAAATTAGAATCATTACCCATCCTATGTGATTTAGTAAGACCTAAAATTTCAATACCTTCTAAAATATTAGTTTTTCCAGCAGCATTCCTACCTACAAAAATATTTAACCGAGAATGTAAAGAAATTTCAATTTTCGAATAATTTCTGAAATTAACTAATTTTATATTACTCAATATCATTTAAAACCAAATAAAAGACTCATATTATCACCTATCCCCTATTTCGGTATTCCTATACATGCACTACTATTATATCATATATGTATTATTTTTGCACGAAAAAAAGTTACAACTATTGTAACCTTTTTCTATTTCTTATAAGTGATTCTAACCTTGTAGCTCTTAAAAGTTGATTCTGAAAAGATCTATATGAAACAGGTATTATTATCTGTGTATCATTTTCAAATGTTACTCTAATACTATTACTACTTAATTCTTCATAATCTTTTACTTGTTTAGCAGCAATCCATACACATTTAGGATCTTGAGGTGAAACTGTTGGAAAAAACACTAAATTATTAGAATCTTCAACAACTATAGGAACTTTATATTCAACTCCTAAAATAGATTTTGCTCCTTCCTTTCTTCCTTCATATGAACTTCCAAAATACTTACAACTATCATCCATTATTTCAAATGGAACTTTATCTACTACATATTCATTTTCATCTTCAAATACTTTACTTGAAGCTTTTTTCATTGGAACTATTGCTAAAGTTCCCTCACTTACTTCATAATTCATCTTATTACCCCCTATCTTGAAAACTTGAGCCCCGTTTTCAATAACATAATAACAAATCTATATGTCGAAAAAGAACGAAAAATGTCGTTTTTATGAAAAAAATAAAATTTCAAAAAAAAATACTATCAAAAATAGTATTTTAATATGTACGTATTGGTAAAACTAATTGTGTTAAGCTTTCATCATCTGATGATTTAATAATAATGGGTTTTACTTCTCCAACAAAATTTATTTCCACACTTTTTGTGGAAAAAGCTTTCAAAGCTTCCATCATATATTTAGCACTAAATGAAATTTTAATATTTTTTCCACTATTATTGTTAATTTTCATTTTTTCTTCTACTTTACCTATTTCTGCTGCTTGACTTCTAATATAAAGTTCATCACCTTCTGTTTCTAAAGTAACTATATTCTTTTCTTTATCACTCATTAAGATACTAGCCCTATCTATTACACTATAAAACTGATCTAATTTAACATTAATACTAAAGAAATAATCTTTTGGTAATAAATTAGTAGTATTAGGATAAGTTCCATTAATAATTCTAGATTGAAATTTTAAAGTATTATGCTTAAACAATACCTTATTATTAAAGATATGAATCTCTATAGTCTCATTATCATCATCTAATATCTTAAAAAGTTCTTCCAAATTATGACTAGGAATAACAATATTAAAATTTTCACCTAATTCTTTATTTAATTTAACTATTTTTCTTGCTAAACGATATGAATCAGTTGAATTACATTCCAACACATTACCAACAAAGTTAAAATTAATACCAGTTAAAATAGGTTTAGTTTCTTCATTAGATGATGCAAAAGCAGTTTGCAATACTATTTGTTTTAAGTCATCTGTAGTTATTTCTATTTTATCTTTACTTTCTTCTAATGTTATATTAGGAAATTCTGATTCAACAATACCATTTAAATTAAATTCACTATTTTCTGTATAAATTCTAATTTTAAAACCATCAATTACTTCTATATTAATAAATTCACTTGGTAACTTTCTTACTATATCTAATATATATTTACCTTGAACAATTATACTACCTTCTTTTTCAATAGAAAAATCTTCATCTTTATCTTTAGGAATTTCTACTTGAATAGTAATATCATTATCAGAAGCAGTAAGTAATAACCTTTTTTTATTTAACTCCATTTTTATACCAGATAATACAGGTATCAAATTTTTAGTGGATATTGCCTTCGATACTTTTATTAAAGCACCCATCATTAAATCTTTTTTTATTGTAAATTTCATTATATATACCTTCTTTCTTTTATATGTTTATTTTTTATATTATTACTGTGGAAAAAGTTTAAAACTAACTTTTTCCTTAGTATTACTAGAAAATATTAATTGTTATTATGTGGAAAACAAGTGCATAATTTTATATTTTCCACAAAAATTTATTGAATATCTTTTTTTAGCTTTTCTATAATATTTACTAAATCTTTATTAACTTTTAATTCTTGTTCTATTTTTTCAACAGAATGCATTACTGTGGAATGATCCTTCCCCCCAAATTCAGTTCCAATTTTAGGAAAAGATTCATCAGTTAGTTGTCTACATAAATACATCGCAATCTGTCTTGGAAAAGCAATATTAGCATTTCTCTTTTTACTTCTAATATCATCAACACTAATTTGGAAATACTCAGATACAATTTTTTGAATTCTATGAACATCATTTTTTTCATAAAGTCCTTTGCTTATAAAGTCTTTTAAAGCCTCGATTGCTAAATCAAGATCGATTTTAGAACTTCCCATAATTGCTGAATATGCCAC
>CANQPC010000045.1 GCA_947625625.1 uncultured Bacilli bacterium | reverse complement strand
AGCCCACCAAAAAGAACCCCCAACCTATTCCAGTAGGTTGGGGGTTCGGTGTTCCAATGGAACTACTTTTTGTTAAACACATTATAACATCATAGTGGAGAGGAATGCAAAATGATAGTTTTAGTTAAATTTGATAGATTAGTATGCTTATAATAGCGTAAGCTTTTAAATATTTTTATCGATTATCGATAAAAATATATTGATTTAAAACAAAATTAAAGTTATAGTAAGGTTAAATACATAAAGAAGGAGACCAAGATATGAAAAAGATTAATAACAAACGGTTTAATCTTTTAGTGAAAACTTTAATAATTTTAGCAACTATAATTTTAATAATGGCATCACTAAGTATTTTACCAATATTAATAGGAATTATAGGGCTCATTGTTATCCCAACTTCTTTCATAAATGATCAGATAGCAAAAGTAGATGAAAAATTTTGGATAGACTCTTTTGATTTAACAAAAAATGCAGCAGCTCAGTATAATCTAAGTGATATCACATTTTCTAAACCACCTGTGATATTAGTTCTATTATTAATTATCGTTTTAATTATTTTATACATTGTAATCATCGCACAAGTAAGAAAATGGTTGAAAAATGTAAGTAATGGTCATATTTTCACTTATAAAAATGCGAGTATCATCACTTTTATCGCTTATTGTTTTCTAATATTAGGCATTTTCGAATCTGTGATTAATCTTGCAAGTAACTTTGTTATATATAGTTTTTTAGATTATAATTCTAAATTATATGCATTAGTTGATAAAAACATTGAATCCGTCAGTGATTTTATATATGATTTTAATTTCACACTCATTTTTGCTGGTATAATAATATGGATAATAAGCTATGTGTTTAAATATGGTGCATTTTTACAAGATGAATTTGATCATACTGTTTAGGAGTCTTAAAAAATGATTATAGTGAGATTAGATCGAGTATTAGCAGATAGAAAAATGAAACTCAGCGACTTAGCAAATGAAATTGATATCACAGTTGCCAATCTATCTAATTTGAAAACTGGTAAAGCAAAAGCAATCAGATTTTCAACTTTAAACGCTATATGTAAAGCGCTTGATTGCCAACCAGCTGATATAATGGAATATATTAATGAAGAAACAGAAAGTTAAACATAAGTTAACCACGATAAATAAGTAAATAGGAACCATCCGACAAGAATCCCCTCACTACAGACATAGTGAGGGGATTCTTGTATTATTGCTGGTGCATTATTTACCGTTGTATTCTTATCTGGCGCATTTTCTGACCTTCAAAATGCGAATACTACTTCAATAGTATCAATTATATATTTAGGTGCATTTCCAACTGTAATCCCATATATTGCTTTAGTATATACAATACATAAGGTTGGCATATCTGATGCAACAATGTCTCTCTATTTAACACCAGCAGTATCTCTTATTTCGGCATATTTATTACTTGGAGAAGCTCCCAGTATAGTAGCCATTATAGGTGGTATTATTACTTTGATAGATGTAATAATTCACTTTATATATTTTTGAATTGTTACTACCTAACTCTCTTTTCTTTTCAAAAAATTTAGGTAGTAAAGCTTTTCCTTTTCCTGACTCGACTAAATTAACTATTCCTTCTAAAGAGTTTAATTCAAGTACTTTTTGATTACTCGATAACAATTTTAATGATAATTTTCTTAATGGACATTGTTGATCTTTATTCACTAGTAAAGGAAGTTTATTTTGCCCCTCTTTGTTACCATAAAGCTTTAAATCGATGTTGTGAACTTCTTTTAATGTATATTGAGGTACTGAAAGTTTGTTAAAAACGATAACTGTGTCATAATTTTTTCTTTCGATCTTATTATTAATCTTGCTCGTAGTAGCTATATCGATACTCCAACTTATATCTAATTCCTTTATTGCTGATAAATAGCTAAATAACAATTCTGAACACAGCATTGATGAATCTCTTTTGAGCATTTTAGTTTTCATAATTTCTGTATCATGAATAACTTTGAGACAATAACAATAAAATTCTTCTCCATGTTTATTAGCTTGAATCCCTTTTGAAGTTCTAATTAATAAACTGACCCCTAATTCTTTCTCAATATGATTAATTCTTTGAGATACATTAGATTGAGCATATTGTAATTGTGTTGCTGCTTTATTGATAGATTCATTTTCATATACTATTTTAAATATTTTCAAATCATTAAAGTTCAAAATAATCTCCTATCACTTTTTATGATAACCATATCACAATTGTGTATTATCCGTCCTTAGTTATTAAGTTTATACTCTATTTAAGGAGTGATATATATGCATGCAATGCAATATGAAATTAAATTACCTAGTAATTATGATATGGAAGTAATTAAAGAAAGAGTGAAATTAAATGGATATAGGACGAATGGGTTCAATGATTTACTTATAAAGGCCTACTTAATAAAACAATGTGACGAAATTAATATTACTAATGTTTATTCTCCATTATATATATGGAAGTCATCTCAGGGGATGACAAACTTCGTATTTAACGGTTATTACGACAACATACTTACATCATTTGGATGGCAAGAGATAAATATAGGAGTTCCTTTTTTGGTGGATATAGATGAAAATGTGAAGCAAAGTAAATATGTAATCGAGGAGTATGTAGATATAAACCCTACTTTTTCATTAGCTAATTTAGAAATAAAATCTGAATTCATTTGTTTTGATAATAAACTTGCTGAAATAATTATTTATAATCCTGAAAAATGGAAGTTTGTAAAGTTCTCATTCGTTGATAAATTCCCATTATATATGGATAAAAAACTTGAGTATTATGAAATATTACATATATCTCAATAAGCTTAGTAATTTAATAGTAAGAAGAGTTAATAGAATAAGCTATTAACTTTTCTTTTTATAAATCAGGATTCCCATAAGTATTACAATATTCATAGAATCCATGTTTATTCATTTTTAAGATTTCATTAGCTATAATTTTTAATGATTCTATATACAGTAGAACGACTCACTCCTGTTTGTTCAGCAATCTCTTCGCCTGTAAGTTTTTGTTCATCGTATAGAAACTTAATTTCTCTTTTCTTATGGTCAGGCAATGAAGGTCTGCCGCCTTTTCGACCTCTTGCTCTTGCTGCTTCTAATCCTTTTTTCGTACGTTCACTTAATAAGTTAGCTTCCAGTTCAGCAAATGCACTCATCATGGTAAAAAACATCTTGCCCATCGCATCTTTGGTCGATACGTTCATATCTATAATATGTAAATCGATACTGTTTTCATCCAACCATTGTGATAACTCAATTAATTGTTTCGTTGTACGGCCAAGACGATCTAATTTATAGATAACTAGAATATCGCCTTCACGTAAATAATCCAAACACTTATCAAGTTCCGTTCTTTTCGTTTTGCGACCACTCGCTTTCTCACTAAAGATACGTTCACAACCATATTCCTCAAGTGTATCAGTCTGTCCATCAAGACTTTGATCTTGTGTTGATACACGTGCATAACCAATTTTAGCCATTTGAATACCACCTCTTTTA
>CANQPC010000044.1 GCA_947625625.1 uncultured Bacilli bacterium | reverse complement strand
TGAGTTTCATGTTGTCATAACCTGTTAAAAACGGATATAAACCAGGACTTTCAATCAATGCACCTATGTCATTATGGTTCGAACTTGGATGTTTTTTAAATTGACCCGATTGATATTTGGAAAGCCCCAATATTACTTTCATGAGTGTGGTTTTACCTGCACCATTACCCCCGACTAAACCTATGATGTGGCCTTCTTCAAGTGAAAATGTGATATCTTTCAAAACATGATTTCGCTTGATTTTCTTATTAATATTCTTCATAGCTAAAAGTTCCAATATGTAACCTCCTAATTTTTCACACTAATTAATCTTAACAAAATTAATATTTCAATGGAATACTATTTTTATTGGAATAGTAAGATTTATATTTTAAAAATTACTTAAAATAATTTTATATCCATCTTTTTTAAAAAGAGATGAAGGTGAAAAACCTATATATGGTCAATGATTTATATGTTTATAAAAACAGTGATGAAAATAATTGTTATAAAAATAGTGAAGCATATATTAACGGAATATTTATAATGAATAATAATTTTCTTTACAATTTATTAATAAAACTATTTATAATTTAGATGATAAAGTATAGACTTAATACAAAATGTGTTGGAGGTTTATTATGGAAATGTTTAAATACTATTTGAATAAATTTAAGTGGATTATTATTGCTTCGATAGTTTCGATTATCATTATTATTTTTGTAGCAACTTTGATAGTGAAAAATCATAAGGTGGATGTTGAAGATGAAGTAAAAGTTGATTTTAGTGGTTACAATAAGTCTGGATCAGCCGAGATTACAGATGACTCTTACGAAAAAGTAATCAATCAACTCAGTGTACGTGCGTTAAAACAAGCTAACTTCAAAAATAAAGAAGTCATTGAGATGATTGAGGACAACAATGGAGAAGAGATTGAAGAAGAAGACTTAAATTATGAAGAGCAACAACAAGCAAGACAAGCAGCACAGATTATGGATAACGTAGATTTTGATATACATAATGAAAATGATTTGAAAAATGGGGATAAAGTAAAAGTAAAATTAGATATTGAAAAAGGTATTTCAAAGGATTATAAATTGAAAGCTAAAGAGTTCACAAAAGAATTTAAAGTGAAAGGGTTAAAAGAACCTAAAAATTTAAAGGCTAAAGATTTGTTTGAAGGTTTAAATCCTACTTTTACAGGACTAAATGGATCAGGAACCTTAAATTTAATTAGCAAGGATGCGCCTAAAGCAATGAAAGACTTACCCCTTTCTAATTATGAATTCACAGTACCGAATAATGGTGATTTAAATAATGGTGATGAACTAGAACTTAAAATCCCTCAAAGTTTAGTTGATGATATAAATGAGAGTGGATCAAATACGTTTAGTGGATCTAAATCTTATAAAGTGAAAGCTAAAGATTTAAAGGAAATTAATAATTTAGATAACATTACTGAGACATTAGAGAGAAATAATAAGTTAATTAAGAAAGAATATAATAGCGATAAATATACTAAGTACAATACTGAGAACTTAGCTAATTACTACAAAGTACAGTATGGTACATCAGAATATAGTGGTTTTTCCGATGAAAACGAAGAAAAACAAAGTGAAAAGGTTTCGCCCGTTTCAGAAATTGAACCTACAGACATAACACTTGTTACAGCTATTAAGGTTACAAAAACAGGTAAATATTCAGAACCAAACGTTAAATACAGTTATGAAGGTTATGAAAATTATAAATTAGAAGACAATAGACTTGTTAAAGACGACACTACAGAAGAAATATCTATGCCAAGTTCTGAAGAGAAATTAGATGAATTAAATAATGAACTTGATTCTGATGATTTTAAAAAATTTCAATAAATAATACTAAAAGTTAAAAATCATTAAAAGAAAAGATAATTTTAAATACCAAAAAGAATAGAGGTTAGTGGCTTGAAAAAATTAGCGTTGTTATTAATTTTTACATTATTTTTTGTATTATCTGGTTGTAGTCAAGATGGTAAAGAAAAAGCACAAGGAGAATGGGATTCAGATGAAGTTGAAGATTATTATATTTTTGTTAATGGTACAAACCTTACTATAAATGACCCTGAAGAAGGAAAACTTCAGTTTGAAATTAAAAATTCTACAGATAATACTATTTTTTTAGAGAGTAAAGAGGATGATACTACTTCTAAAATCACTTTTCGCAACGAAGATTCAAAAATTATGTACTTAAATCCTGATTCAGATTATGAAGAAGGAGAAATTTTTATTAAAGAAAAATAGATTTAACTCAAGAAAAATAATTAGCCTACCAGATAAAGAGGATTGGTTGTTATTTTTAAATGTACTATTTTAATCATTATTTGAAAAATTGATGTTAACACGAAAGTTTTTGAATAAAGTATATATTTTAAAAACGCAATAAACTGTAAACATGGAAGGACGTATATGCTGAATTTAAATGACGTTAAATATAAATTACTTGTAGAATTGCAAACAAACCATTGGAGTAATGCATATAGTGATATAGAATTTTTTGAGTAACTTTATCTTTAAAATAAGCTTACAAGAAAGGATGTCTACATGGTTTTCTTATATATAGTTACTTCAGGCGTAGTACTATATCTTGCTTTACGGTACGCAATAAGAGACGCTATCATTTAATGTGAAGCTAGCAAAGATAAGTTAATATATTTACAAAAAAGTGAAGATATATTTGAAGATATAAGGTTAATCTATTCGAATTTTTCTAAAAAGGAAGATAAAGCATTTATAAAAGAAGCAAAGAAAATATACGAGGAGTCGTTTGATATTTTAAACTCTGATATGAATTCTGAAGAAAAGTATAATGCTCTGCGTTGTAAAAAACAGCGAATGCTATCGATAAATAAGGTTAAGTGAAAATTTAATAGCTTATAGAAATTCATGGTAAAAAGGAGGGGTACTATGGGTGTGTTTTTCATGATACTTGGAGGATTAATTTTAGCTAGCATTGGATTTAGTATAATGTATAAATTTTATAAAAAATAGATAGCAATAAGACACACCAATCCCCTCGCTACCGCAAATAGTGAGGGGGATTGGTGTGTCTATGCAAAATGAATTAATAGACTAAGAACCACTAGATAAAATTTAAATGTTTTTAAAAGTAAAGTTCCTATCCCTACGAGACATGTAACTATTTGGATACCATCTCATTTAATCGTTTATGGGTACTTATTCCTACTGGTCCTAAAACAAATCAACTTATTTGTAAGTAAAGCTCCTTTACACTAAGGGAATACTTGAGCTACAGAACGACCAATGATAACTACTATAACTATGACTAACCCCATTTTTCAGATAAAAATGCCCACACATTCATCATGTTTGGCTTTTCTTCAATGTTTTGACTATTTTGCCTGTTATTAAGGTGTCCAATGAAATTTTGAATAACACAGATAATTTTAATAGCATATTTATATTTGGTTCAACTGTGTCCTTTTCTCACTTTGAGACAGTCTGTCTTGTAGTATGTAAATGCTGAGATAAACCTTCTTGAGTCATTCCAAGCAATACTCTATGTTTCTTTATTTGTTCTCCTAATATCATATTTAGAAACAACTGTTAGACTTCTAATTGTTGTTGAAGGTATTGGTGACTCTGCTTTTGATTAACGTAATTAAGTGTTATAGACAGTGGCATGTATAGTTTATCCATTTATTTTTAGAGTTTTAGAAGTTATATTTGCAATTTAATATAAAAGAGAAAAAAATCAATTTGCTTTTGAAATCGTTTTTTG
>CANQPC010000043.1 GCA_947625625.1 uncultured Bacilli bacterium | reverse complement strand
TCTTTTAAATTCAATTGTTTTATTATTTGGTTGAGTACTTTTTCACTCGTTAAAAAGTTTTGAGAATATTTTATATTTTTGTTCATGTAATCACTCCTGAAGTGATTACATCTATAAATAAATACAGAAGTTAAACGATTTGTTTGTAATTTTAGTTATCTGTTTAAAAAGTCATAAGATTAGTCACTGGTAGGAATTAATCTAACGTATTTATTTATCTGCGTAATCACTGTTTTTAGTCTGTTTCAAAACAGTAGATGTTTTATCTACATTACGCATTTGGAATACCAACATGACGAATCCCTCCTTCTTAATTACAAATTTTTAGCATCTAATTTAACTTCAATTCCTATTATACACAATTTTAAGATAATGCACTATCAACACACTCTTAAGTTTGCTTCTAAGTCTTATTTCCATAACTTTAGGGTTAACCATACGCAAGACCAATCACTCTCGGACAATACTCATGATTTTAATGATAAAATCCATGTTAAACCCATAGATAAGAAATACACCTGCAATAACCGTTACCTGTTTGTGCCAATTTAAAAATGCACCACTTTTTTATAATTAAAACGGTTGAAAACTGTACCACTAATAACTCACAATAGAGAGATGTCACCGTCAAGTTAAATGTACAAAATAACAGCGAAATTTTTAAATCTATTTCTTATCGATACAAATTCCTCGTAGGCGCTCGGGACCCCAAAGGAAAATATATCAGCTATGCTGATTGACACGTAAGTGGCATTGTATTTCCTTATGCTCTTATTTTTTATACTCAAAAAAGTTTAAAAATATCATGAAGTGATTCATTTCGATATTACTAATTGAAAACTTTCCACATCAACTCCTACTTAAATTAATGTATTAATCTTTCTATTTTTTCATTATAACTACTTAATAATTATTTATATTAAATTAAAAAATGGACTTCTCAAAGATAGAAGTCCACATCCAAAATCTAATAATCAAAAATAATAGTCCACCGTTTTTTGATCATTTTCATTTGTAATATTTAATTTTTATAATGCTTCTGATCCTTTAGGTGTTCCAAAATCGATTTCTACTTCATTATAGGTTCCACCATTCAAGTAAAATTCTTGGATTTCTTCTTTAATTGTTTTTTCTTTTTCCATTATTTTATCCTCCTGAAAGTTTAAATTGTTGTATGACTTATATACTTCATTCTCATTATTTATATACTAATCTTTCGGATTTCAAAAATTAATTTTCATAACAAATACTGTCTTATTTGTTACGAATTTATATCTATTAAACATACAATTATTTTTTCGTTACATTAGCAATTGATTTTAAAAGAGATATGGTCGGACGCGTATCTCCGTTTTCAATATTTTCAATAGTTGTCTGAGGCACTTCTAGTTTTTGAGCAAGTTGCTTTTGTGAACATCCAATTTCTTTACGCAATTCAACTAATCTCATAGCAAACTCTAAATTCTCATCCTGCTCCTTATACAACGATTCTAATTCTGGGTTGTTTTCTATATCTTCTTGAATCAAGTTAGAAATTAAGGTCATTTAAAAAACTCCTTTTACTTTTAGTCTGTTAAATATTTTGGCTTTATTGACGTTGAAACTCGGAACTCTTAATAACACCTAAATCATCCCAGTACAAAGGTACTATTGATCCTCTTTAAAAATTTCGAATAGATTAACTTTTACTCTTCAAATACATCTTCACCTTTTTGTAAATATATTAACTTATCTTTGCTAACTTCACATTCAATAATAGCGTTACTCCAATGGTTTGGTTGCAATTCTGCGAGTGTTTTATATTTACTTTGGTTTAGCCCTACTTATAATAAGTATCTTCATACGTTAGATGGAAAAGATAAAAATATTGATATTTTGTTTAGTGTATTACTTTTAATCACTACGATTACGCACAATATTACTAATTGAAAGAGGAGAAATCATATTGAAATTCATCAAAATATGCACAATATTGATCATATCTTTAATTGTTTATTCTTTATCTAGTCTATTACTAGATTCCTTCGATTTAGCAACAAGTATAATATCATCACTTATTCTTACATTTTTATTTTTCTTTTGGACAAGAAATGATAGATCCAATTAATTTTAAAATAAAAACTACTATTAGCATGAATTGCTAACAGTAGTAAGTGTGAAACAAAGAGTTAAGCCGAGGTGGCTATTATCTTAATACCTTTAATTTACTTAATTAAACTAATTAATACATAAAGGAGTGAAATATATGCTAACTGAAAGAATAAACTATCGATATGTTAAATTAGTTACCGATATTATTGGTATCTTTGCTTCTATAGGAATACTAACTATCATAGTTTTTAATTTTTATCTTAATATAGAGTCTAACGGGAGATCTGAAGTCGGTTTTAAAGTCACAGGATCTAGTATGGTTACTTTAAATATCTTAATAATGATTGCTATAGTAGCAACCATTGTCTCGTTCATTTAAAAAAAACAAAGAAAAAATAAAGCGATGAAGAGATACCAAAATAAAAAATTCAAAGAAAACACTTAATTCTAGGAGCTGTATATTACATTTTCCTAGCTATTTTATTAGCCATAAGTAAATTATATCTCTAATTAACAAAAGCTATATGCTTAATTAAGCATATAGCTTTTGCATCCATTTATTTTAATTAAATTGAAAAATTAGCATTACTTTTAAAGAACATTATTTCTATATAGTATCAAGACAAGAAGAAACTCGTTTTCAACTCGTTTCAAAACCTAAAACCAAAACCAATTAAACGGTTCTTATTTTTCTTTAACCTCTTTAGTTTCTTTTTTTAAAAACATGTCATAAACAAAAGACAATCCAGCTAATATAAAGCCTAATGTTAATAGACCATTTAAATTATTATTTTTATAAATATTTATTAACTCTAAGTTACCAAGCTTGCTCCAATATTTATTTAAACTAATATTTAAATCCATATAATCCAACACAGTTGCTACTAAAAAAATAACTAAAATAATAATAATAACGTCTTTGATTGCTTTCCAAAATTTATTTTTAATACTTACACCTCCATAATTCTCAAATTAAAATAATTGCTTTATTCCAATTGCTTTATTGACGTTGAGCCTCGGAACCCTTAACAATCCCAAAACTTGTCGAATGGTCGGCTTAATAGCTCACGCTATGCCGACATTCGTCTGCAAGTTTAGTCATGGATTGGCTTTTTATTTTTATATAGCCTCATTTAGATTCTAAAGGGGCATTTCAAAGGATTTAGAGTTACTTATATAGATTTATACCTAAAGCTTATATACGTTCTTAAAATGCAAATATGAGCCAAATAAACACATCTTAATTTCACAAACCAATTTTTGATACAAACGCGTTTTGATTTTTTAATGCGTTTAACTTTAACAAAGGATTAAGTATTTATATATACTCGATCCTTTAGTATTCACTTCTCAAAAGACCATAAATCAATGTATCTCTATATGTATCTTGCACTAATTTATCTTTTCTCAAAATGCCCTCTCGTTTCATACCTAACTTTTCCAAAACAATGCCGGCAACTATATTCCTTGAATCAATGGCTGCCCCTATTCTATTGAGTTTCAGTACTTTAAAGGCATATTTAATGATTGTTTTTGCGATATCCGTCGCAACGCCGTTGCCCCAATGATTTGGGTGGACAATAAAGTTAATTTCAGCGCTTTGATTGACTTCATCTATGGCTAATTGTATCGTCCCTATGACTTTATCTGTATCAGGATCAACGAGGACATTGTAAATCCAGTTGGAATCTTTATCTAAAACCACATTAATGAATTGCTGAGTCTCTTCATAACTTTGAGGACCCCAAGTTTGATACTGAGTCACTTCTGGTAAAGCATATAATTCATTTAA
>CANQPC010000042.1 GCA_947625625.1 uncultured Bacilli bacterium | reverse complement strand
ACACACACACACACACCAGACTGTTGAACAATAAAATTTAATTAAAGTATAAAAATAGGTAAAAAGCTAAAAAATATAGAAGAAAAATAAAAAAAGAATAAAAAAAATAAAAATGAAGGTAAATATACCACTTAAATAGTGGAAAATACCTTCATTAATTTTTGAATTCCCAAGATATTGATTACTCGTTTTAAATTATAGGCAAGGAAAACAGAGGATGCCCAAGAGGAAACCCTATCTAAACCCTTAATATAAAGATGAGTAAAACCCAGAGAACGTTTGATAGTGCCAAAGGGATGTTCAACCAGTTCTTTTCTGAGTTTATAAAGAGAAGAATCTTTTTTATATTTATTATCAAGATCTAAAAGTTTATCTTCATTAACGTTACGCTTAATAGAACGACCATTAGGAGACTTAGTACATTTATTACGAAAACGGCAAAAAGAGCAAGAAGAACAAGAATAAATTTTGTAATGATTGGTGGTACCGTTTCTGGTTTCAGTAGAGTTACGAGAGAAAGTAAGTTTTTTACCAGCTGGGCAAATATAAAGGTCATTAAGAGAATCGAAAGAGAAATTGTCTTTAGAGAAGTTGTCAGAATCAGAAGAATGAGAAGCAGTTTTAGGTTTAGGAACGAGAGCATTAACATTAGAAGAATTAAGAGCAAGAAGGTCATCAGATTTGTAATAACCAGCATCAGCAATCTCAGTAATAACATGATTAGGATTGTCTTCAATAAAAGAATCAAGATTAAAGTCATGAAAAACTTTATCAGACATAGGCTTAAGAAGACCAACATCATTAGCTTGATTAGAAACATCATAATCAAGAATAAGTTTATTTTTAGAGTCAACAACAGATTGAACATTATAACAAGGTTCAATGTTAGAATGGTTTTTCATAATCTTAGAATCAGGGTCAGTAGCACAGAATTCAGATAAATTATTGTCAATCATATTTTGTTTAATGTTAAGATATTGAACTTTTCTTTGTTTAATAAGGTCAAGTTTTTGTTGAAACTCAGCTTTTAAGGCAATATCAACAGAAGAAGTATCATCATCAATTTTAGAAATATATTCAGAAATTTTTTGGTCAATGTTATCAAGAGCTTTGTCAATCTTATCAAGAGTGAAAGCTCTTTTCTTAGAACAATTAGCTTTAATTTTAGTACCATCAAAAGCAAAGATTTTAAAATCAAAAAGCTTAAGAGAGCGACAAATATCAGAAAATTGTTTAAATACATTTTTCAAAGAAGAAGAATTATTTTTACAAAAGTTAGCTAAAGTAGAATGGTCAGGTTTAAGGTTACCAGTAAGCCAAATAAGTTCAATATTTCTAGAGCATTCACGTTCTTGTTTTCTAGAAGATTGAATACCGTTAAAGAAACAATAAATATGAATTTTAAGAAGAGTATCAGTATGATAAGGTTTTTGACCACAGTTGTTACCAGAGAAAGAGATAAAACCGAGCTGAGAAAGGTCAAGAGAATTAACAAAAGCATCAATAACCCTAACATAATTATCATCAGCGATAAGATTATCAAAAGTAAAGAAATCCATAAATTGAGATTGAAAACGGTCAGTACCCTCAATAAAAGCCATAATAAACCTCCTAAAAACAATAAAATTATAAGTAAATAATATCAAAAAAACGGCTAAATATCAATAAAAATAAGAAATGTAACATAAATGTAACAAAAAAATAGTTGAAAAAGAAGAAAGAGTAATATATAATAAAAAAACAAAAGAAAAAGAAAGGAAAAAACGACAAATGAAACTTGTAAGCCTTGAGGCTGTAGAGAGAGAGAGAGAGAGAGTTACACTTTAAAAATCAAAAGTGTAATATTGTTCAACAGTCTGACACAAATAGTTTAAAGGTAATAGAAATAAATGGAAACATAGAAATAAAAGCTATGTGTTTTAGTGAAAGCTAAAATACATGGCTTTTATTTGTGCGTGAAATTTATTTCAAACATTTCGGTTGAGCGCTGCACGGCACTTTAACTATAACATTTTAGATTAATTATAATTTCTAATCTTAAAAATATTATAGTTTTTGTGCCTTGCTGTCGCAAATTTCACAATGCCATACGGCAAGTAAATGAAATTTGCTTCAAGCGCCCTACGCTAAAGCTCCGGTTGAGCGCTGCGCGGTACTTTAACTATAACATTTTTAAGATTAATAAAAGTAATAATAAATAATCAGTAATTATCAATTAATAAATAATAATTAAAAATAAAGGAGTGAGAACAAAATGAAAGTAAAACAGATAAAAAATCAAGAAAGAAAGGGAGATAAACAGATGAAGCAAGAACAAATTAGATTGGGATACAAAAGCCAATTAAATGAATTTAAACTAATTAAATCAAATGAACATGGTGTGACGTTAGTGGCACTTGTAGTAACCATAATCATAATGCTAATCTTAGCAGGAGTAGTACTAAATTTAACATTAGGAGATAACGGAATAATAAACAAAGCAAAACGAGCAGTAGAAGAATATGACCAATCTGAACAAGAAGAAAAAGAAGCGCTAGACAATTTAGAAAAAGAAATGGATAAAGCATTAATAAATCCTAATGACTATATAGGAGCATTTGTAACAGGATATGAACCAGATGAAAAAACTTACACAATTAGTGCATCAACATCAGGAGTACCAGAAAAAAATTATGGTACAAATGGAATAAAAGAAAACGGAGACCAAGAATTTACAACAGATCCAAATATGCAATGGAGAATATGGGATTATGACGGAACAACCATAACTATAATATCAAGTAAATCAACAACAACTTCATTATACTTAAGTGATGCGGCAGGATATAATAATGGAGTATATGCAATAAATGAAATAGCAAGACAATGCTATACACAGCAAGGATTGAAAGATATTACAGTAAGAAATCTAAGAAGGACAGATATACAAAAAATAAGTACCTATGATTATACGAATTATAAGCATAAAGAAGAAGAGTATGTAGAAACAGATGAAACAACAGGAAATCTAATATATTTTGGAGAAACAAAAACTTATGATGAAAATCATACATCTCCAGCAATGTGGAAGACATTTGACTCACAGTGGGATTATAATTATAGTAGTGGAGCAAAAACAGGAGATGACAAAGAGTGTGATATATGGGAAGAAGAACATGGATATACCCAAGAAAATGGAACAGATGCTGGAGATGCTTCAACAGAATTCAAGCAATCATATTATTATCATCAATATAATGAAAGTGAATTCAAAAATAGTCAATATTATGATATGATATTCAAAGACGGAGAAGGAAAATCCATAGAAAAAAATTACTGGCTTGCAGGTCGCGACGTGCATCTTTATTCGAGTTATTGTGGCTTTGGATTACATTATGTGTACGCTCATAGTAAGAAACCATTTATATGCGCTGATGGCGTGTACTACTCGAGTGATACCACGAAAACACCTGAATATGCATTGCGCCCATTCGTTTCTATTAATCTTAAATCCAATAATTTGGAACTTGTAGAAAAATCGGGAGACACAAAATCTTATGAAATAAAATCAAAAACGGAATAATATTAAAAGCTGCTGTTTTAGGAAATCTAAAATAGTAGCTTTTAACAAAGAGTTGAAAAATCAAATTATAAAAATGTATAACATATTGATTATATGTATATAATATGTTATAATATACATATAATATATCATGGAGGTGATATTATGGCTACAATAAATGTTAATGTAGATGAAAAAGTAAAAGAACAAGCAAAGGAAACTCTTGAATATTTAGGAACAAATTTTACGAATGTTATCAATATGTTATTAAGACAAATAATCTTAACCGAAAGTATTCCATTTGAAATAAAAGTGCCAAAATTAAATGATGAAACAATAAAGACTATTGAAGATGCAGATAAGGGAATAGGATTAAGCAAAGGATATACTGATTTAGATGAAATGTGGAAAGATTTAGAGAAAGAGGATTGATTAATTTGTTAATAGTAAAATATACTAATTTATTTAAAAAAGATTATAAATTAATGAAAAAGAGAGGTCTTGATTTAAAACTATTAAAAGAAGTGGTCAATATGCTTGCTAATGAACAAACATTGCCAGATAAGTATAAAGACCATTATTTGGCGGGAGAATACAAACGGATATAGAGAATGTCACATACAACCTGATTGGCTTTTAATATATAAAATAGATAAAGGTGAAT
>CANQPC010000041.1 GCA_947625625.1 uncultured Bacilli bacterium | reverse complement strand
CAATCTGTAGGTGTTATGGGAGACTACCGCACGTATGATCACACAGTAGGCATTCGTGCTGTAACTTCTATTGATGGCATGACAAGTGACTTCGCACGCATTGACTGGGAAGTCTTGCAAAAGATTTCAAGTCGTATTGTAAACGAAGTAGACCACGTCAACCGCGTCGTCTATGACATTACATCTAAGCCACCAAGCACAATCGAGTGGGAATAATATATAGAATGATGCACCCCCTTAGGCCATAGGCTTAAGGGGGTGTTTTTTAATTATAAATAAAGTGCTAGAAATATTTCTTCATAATAATTCCTATGCTACTAATATCTTAAAAATTTTAAGGTATTAGTAGCATAGTTTTAATTGAATCTCTTTCTATCTTCATCTAATATAAAGAAAATTTAATCTTAGGCAATAAAAAATAAATAAACATAAAGATTTGTAGATATTTTTCAAGGGATAAGTATAATTTAAGTTAAATATAGAGAAATGTGTAACTTAGAATGCAGCCTAAATTATGAATGAAGGGTGGACCTAAAATGGAAAAATCTTGGTTTTTAGGAGCAGTGTTAACGGTAGGCATTTCTGTAATTGGTATTAGTGGCGTGGCGAGTGCAAATGATGCAGGTATGAATCATGGTTCTGAAAATGTAGATCATTAT
Organism: uncultured Bacilli bacterium; assembly: GCA_947625625.1. Taxonomy (GTDB): domain Bacteria; phylum Bacillota_I; class Bacilli_A; order RF39; family UBA660; genus CAG-302. The sequence continues at coordinate 3,655 of CANQPC010000041.1, read as the reverse complement.
AAAGGACTAGTTAAATCAGAAACGCATGATGAGGAAACTGATAAGACAGATATAAAAGCAATTACGCAAGGAAAGAAAGATGGGGGATTTTGGATTAGAGGTATTCGAGGGAAAACTGTAGTTTCAGATTATAAGCATTATAGAAAGTATGGTAAGGGTACGGCAATTAATGGTAAAGGTTATGTTGGAAGCGGTGGTTGGAAAAAACCGGGGGATTTTTCATATGGCAGAATAGTGAAAACTTTATATGGTAATAAAGTATATTATGATCACAAATAATAATGTTTAGCCCACTAAGATTATTATTCTTAGTGGGCTTTCTTTATAAGGAGTTAGATGTTGTGAAAAAGATTTTAATAATATTAGCAGTAGTGATTTCACTCACTTTAAATTTTATTATTATCGACACCTATAAGTCACTTTCTTTTTATAATACTGTAGCAAAAGGAAATGAGAAAATAGAGTTTTTATTCACTCAAGAAAAGAAAAAGTATACGGATGAAGCGTTAGAGTATTTCAATAGACTTTCAAAAAATTACAACACTAAAATTACAAAAGTCACATACATAAGTAATGATGAAATCGTTATAAATACTACTGATGAAAAATTGAAAGATATGGCAAACAGCAATAATAAGATGATGATATTTGATAGTAAGTTACATATTAAAATATATGCTCTAGAAGATACAAAATTATCAGAGAATGGTACATATTATTTGTCAGGTAGTAAAAATAATACTGAAAAAGTTAAAAATTTGATAGAAAAAAATGTAGGTCATATTGAAGAAATGGATAATAGTATAGGGAGTTACTTAAAAATAGACCAGTTTAGTTTAATCTTATGCTCACTTTTAATTTTGATATATATGACAGTATTACATCATTACTTAAACAATAATAAAAGTAACTATAAAATATTATATGATTTAGGATATGTAAGAGGCAGAATCACATTAGCTATTATTAAATCATTTAAGACACAGATGCTCTACTATATTCTCCTTAATATATTACTTACACTATTGATGTATATATTAATTTATAAAGATTTTCAGTTGTTAAATGTGATAGGTATTATTTTATTAACTACTTTAATCATACTATTACTGTCTTTAATAATTATAATAATAATCACTTATATGTTTGGAAAGGATTTTGCTAAAAATAAAAAATATAGTAATAAATTACTTATGATGTACACCTATATGCTATTAACAATTGTAATAGTTGTATTTTTAGTGCTATCTACTCAAAGTTTAATTAATAATTATAGAGAGTATGAAAAACAAAAAATTTCTTATGAGCACTGGACACAAGCCGAAAACACCTATAAAACCAACGTTATGGATAGAGGTCAGCTGAAAAACAGAAAGTTAGATATAGAAGTTAATAAGAAGTTTAAAAATTACTATAACAGTAACGAGAATAAGGGGTTTATTATTGATACTATTAAATTTCTTGAGGTTGATGGCGAGCCATTATATACAAGAGGAGAAATAGAAAATTATAATATTGATCCAGCTGGCAAAACGATTACGATAGATCAACGATTTTTGAAAGACCATCCACAATATACTCAAGAAAATAAAAATGTATTAACTAAAATGATATATAAAGATAATACGCAGAATATCATAGTTCCAGTAAAGTATAAAAGCTATGAAAGTGAAATCAAAGACAATTTCAAAGATGAGTTCACTTTCAGAAAAGATATATTTAACTATAACGGACAAGTAAATGAAAGTTTAGATGTAAATATTATTTGGACGAAAAATAATTCCTCTTACTTTACCTATGATGCTCAAATAGGAGGAGAAAAAAATACCATTATAGATCCTATTGCAATAATTGAAAGTGGAAACACACATGAAGAAAATTTCGAACCATATTTTTCTCAATCTTATATGTTTAAAAGTATGTTAGATCATCCATATAAAACAATAGAATCAGGATTAAAAAAGTATAAATTAAATAACTACGTTCCTACAGTAAGTTCGGTGTTCGATTCTAAAATAGAATTTATAAATGAACTGAAATCAAAAATGTATAAATATACTTTTTTATCGGGATTAACAGCATTAATTTATATGATAGTAAGTATCACTTTTATAAATCTTTATTTTAAATCGTATCAATATGTTATTTTTCTCAAACGAAACTTAGGCTATAGTTATTTTGAAATTCACAAATGGGTTTTATTCTTTTTGTGCTTGGTTAATTTCTTTATAGGCGTGTTCCTTAGTAAAGGCGTAAATCATATAGCAATACTATTTTATGTAATTTTACTTATAGTTCACTCTACTGTGATAATGCATTCATTTAAAAAGTTGAATAAAGAAAATATAAATCAAGTATTGAAGGGGAAAAAAGAATGATAAAACTTAATCATATTAATAAATCTTTTGATGGAAAAGTAATTTTCGAAAATTTTAGCGTCGGTATTGAATCAGGAGACTTTGTAATCATTAGAGGAGCAAGTGGTAAAGGGAAATCAAGCTTATTAAATATTATTGGATTACTTGAAGCTCCAGACTCAGGAGAAGTATTATACAACGGCGTTGTAGTGAAAAATGAAAAAACGAAATTAATCTATAAGCGTAAAGATATATCATATGTTTATCAAAATTATGGTCTGCTTGAAAATGAGACAATCCTTAAAAATCTGACTTTGCCATTAAATGTTTCGAAAAAAGAGATAACTAAATTAAAAAGTGTAATGAAAAAAGTTGGTTTGCAAGATCTATCTTTAAAAACGAAAATTTATACATGTAGCGGCGGTGAACAACAAAGAATTGCTATTGCAAGAGCAATATTAAAAGAATCGAAATTAATTATTGCGGACGAACCTACAGGTAATTTGGATAGAGATAACAGTGATAATGTAATAAATATATTTAAAGCGTTAAATAAGCAAGGCATAACTATAATAATGGCGACACATGATAGCGATTATTTTGGTGTTGGAAATAAAATCATAAATTTAGACTTATCATCATAATGCTAATCGAAGCGTGCTTGAGTAATTTGATAACTATTAAGCGAGAGACTCAAATCAGTTTAAACCTAATTGTGGGCATAGTTCTCGCTTGTTTTGGTGCATATTTAGCATTAGAGAAAAAAGAGATTGCTTGATTTAGATAATTCCAAAAGCAACAAAAGGGCGACTGTTATTAGAGTCGCCCTTTTAAAGGAAGAGTGTTTTAATTTATTTTTGATTTTTAAAATACAGTAACGTTATGACTATAGAGTATACAAATAGAAATATCATGATAAACATCGTCATACTAAAACCTCATTTCGTTCATCTACAAATATAGTTTGTCGCACCTATACATCCTAATGAAGTAATTAAGCCACATATTGTTGCCATGACAAAGCGACCAGTTCCACAAAGTACTCCTACTGTCCATCCACACAAAACTCGTTCTTTGTGTTGAAAATTTTTATAAGAGTCAGCTTCAATTTCCTTATAAATTAATGAACTGGTTCCTATTATGTTTTACAAATTTTGTGTACATTGAGTGGGTATAGAAAACTTTTGTGTTGGCTTTATTATATTATATCGTAAAATTATCATATAAATTATTTGACTTCATATTGTTCATTTTTTACAATGTGTGACTATTAGTAAGTGGCAACAAAGATTTAAAAA
>CANQPC010000040.1 GCA_947625625.1 uncultured Bacilli bacterium | reverse complement strand
ATTTATCTCTTAATAACTGCTTATTTATATTTTCTAAACTAAAAAATTTCCCTTCAAAGTTTTCACATTTTAAGTGTGTACTTTGAAGGGAGATTGTTATTGATATCGATCAAAATAATATGAAATTGTGAACTTATATTTTTATATGAATGAAGTCACTTCTATTTCAAGTTAGATTCGAAAAATTCTTTTAATTTGTTAAATGGAATTTTTTCCATATTGTCATACAATGTTGAATGCGCAGCGCCAGGAATAATTATAAGTTCTTTAGGTTCCTTAGCTTGCTCATATGCTGATTCACTAAGGGGTTTAGAAAATGCTACTTCCCCTGCTATAAATAAAATTGGTCTAGGAGATATTTCATCTATATACTGCATGACAGGTGTAGTCATAAATGAAAGTGGCATAGTGGCATTCCAATTACCATTAGATAAAATAGAATTTTCATGGTAACCGCGTGATGTTCTATAAAATTCGAAAGTTTCTAATGTATCTTTATCTGGATTATCTGGTAATTCAGATGGCAATTGATCTTCCATAGGAGCATATGAACCATTTTCAAAATCTGTCCATCTTTGTTGACTTAAAGCTTCCAAAAATTGAGAACGTTGTTCTGCGGGTAGACTACCTAATCCAGCAGAATTATCATACATAGACACTGTGGCAATCGCTTTTACTCGTTTATCTACAGAAACTGCATTTAGTGTCATTGATCCCCAGCCACATATGCCAATAACGCCAATACGATTACGATCAATATTAGGTTGGACACCGATGACATCCACCGCAGCCATAACATCTTCAGTATTTATATCTGGAGCAGCAACGTTACGTGGTGTACCACCACTTTCCCCTGTATAAGAACCATCAAATGCAAGTGACGCAAAGCCAAGTGAAGCCATTTGATTAGCATATCGACCTGAAGCTTGTTCTTTGACAGCCCCAAAAGGTCCAGCAACAACAAGTGCAGGTAAACTGTTGTTGTCGATATTTTTAGGTAAATATAAATCACCAGCTATTTCTATGCCAAAACGGTTGGTAAATCTAATTTCTTTTCTTTCAACATTTTCATTTAATTCAAAAGTAAAATTTCTCATTTTAAATCTCCTCCGTTTTTATTCAATGCGTTTTCATAATTTTGAAGCACGTTTTCATAATTGTTTATTTTATAAGTGATTGTTTCTAGTGCGCTGTTATATTCTTGTATTTTTTTATAAAGCTGTGTTTTCTGTTGTTCTAAAATATCGATTCTTTCTTTAGTAGTATCTTTTTCAGAAACCACAAGGGATAGATAACATTGAATTTGCTCAACAGGTATTTTAATTTCTCTCATACATTTAACTAACTTAATCCAATTTACTACTTCTTCATTAAATTCTCTATAACCAGACTCATTCCTTGATATGTGTGGAATTATTCCCACTTTTTCCCAATAACGTATTGTCTCTGATGGTAAATTAAAGTATTCTGAAACTTCCTTTATTTTCAACATTGCACCTCCATAAAAGTTATAACTTGAGTATAAAACATTGAAGTTACTTTAAGGTAAGTGATAAGACTCCTACTATTATTTTTAGTAATTATCCAAAATAGATGGATGGTTTTTTTGAGGTGCATTTTCATTCAACACGCGATAATTCGAACGTCCAATATATAAAGGAACCTCCAACTTAGAAAAGTCCGGCATACCTTTATCTATAAATAGATCAGTATCTTGATAACGTTGAACAATTTCGCCCACTACCCATTCTGAACCTGCTACGCCTGTCATCGTTTTAACTTCACATTCATAAGCAAAGTAAGCATCTTTCAAAATTGGAACACCTGTCTTTAATCCATCATCGTAAAGAATATTATATTCATGAAACTTATCTATATCAGATCCACTAGTTGTACCGACGTCAGTAATAAGTTTCGTTAAATGTGCTGGTAAAAATTGGACGCCAAACACGCCACTATTTTTAACTAAGTCGTAAGTGTGCGTATTAGTATCTAATGAAATACCATACGTATGTGGGTTTGTGCCCATAAAAGTATGCCACCCGGCAGACATAATATTTTGTTCACCTTTATATTTAGATGTAACTATAGCAACTAAACCTGGATATGCATACCATATTGGATCTTCAATTGGTTTTCTCATGTTCTATAAACACTCCTCTTTTAATAATATTTATTTGTTAATACACTAATGTTGTTATAGTTGTTACTATAATTCATTAAAACTATAGACAAAATAAATAATGCTTGGTAATGTATTAATGCATTTGTACATATTAATATAATGGAGTTAGAAACTGATTTCAAACGTCAATTTCATCTTATATATGCATTAATGCGCGAATTTTACATAAATGTGTATTTATTTAAAAATTAGGAGTGATAAATTGGTAACAATCGATAGAAGGATACTGAAATCTCAAGAAGCTATAAAAAGTGCCTTAGTAAAACTAATGTCTCAAAAAGAATTTGATAAAATCACTGTAAAAGATATTTGCATTGAAGCAAATGTGGGAAATAGAACGTTCTATCTCCATTATCTTGATAAATACGATTTATTAGATAAGCTCGTTGAAGGTCATATGGAAGAATTAAAGAGGCTATGTGAGCCAGTATCAGATAATAATTATAAAGCAGCCCATATGATATGGTTTGAATACTTAAAAACACATTATCTCTTTTTTTCAACTATGTTATCAGGGCAAGGCGCTTTTGCTTTTAGAAAGCACTTTTTAAATTTAATTATTGAAGAAATAAAATCAAAAAATGATTTGAGCACAGGGAAAAATCAGGGTATTGATGAAGAACTAATGCTTAGCTTTCTTGGATCAGCTATTGTTGGTGTAGTAGAAAATTATCTTTTAAAAGGTATGACGGAGTCAATTGAAGATGTATCAAAACAATTGGGAGTATTAACAGAAAGAAATTTATAAAACAATCGTTTTAAGACAGCATTTAATTTGGAAACGATTAAAAGACTCAACATGTTAATTTTTTAATGGAAATAATATTTAAAAATTTTGCATTCTTATTCTAGAAAGTAATTTAGTATTGACATTTCGAATATTCTCGAATAGTATATGTGTTATGAAAAATTTAGTAGAAACTTTTAAAGTATTAAGTAACTATGCCCGTGTTGATATTTTAGTTTGGCTAAAACATCCTAGTGAACATTTTGGACATATTTATACAGGTGAATATTTAAAAGAAAAAGGAGGCGTATGTGTAGGAGATATACAAGAAAAAGCCAATATGTCCCCTTCCACTGTCTCACATTATTTAAAAATGATGCAGCAAGTAGGGCTATTAGAATCTGAAAGACATGGTCAATGGACTTATTATAGAAGAAACGAAGAAAGTATTAATGAATTAGCCAATCTAATAAAAGAAGATCTTTAGAGGTCTTTTTTTATTGATTATAATTCGATAATTCGCGAAATGAGGAAAAGAGGTAAATTATGAATAAATTTATATTTTATATCCTTGCTATAGTAGCAGGTATATTTTTGAGTATCGAAGGTGCCATGTATGCAGTATTAGGTGATTCTATTGGAGAATTAGAAAGTAGTTTATACAATTTTGCCATAGGAACAATCATATTAGGCATTGCATTATTGTTTTTAGGCAAAGGCAAACTATCTTACGCAATTAAAGCACCTAAATGGCAATTAACTGGCGGCATATTAGGCGTTATTTACTTAACTGTTTTAGTCTTCATCATTCCTATGATAGGTGTTGGACTAGCAATGGGAAGCGTTGTAGTTGGCCAAATGATTATGAGTGCATTAATAGAACATTACGGCATACTAGGTAGCGAAAAACGACCATTAAGAATTGAAAAAGTAGTGGCAATTATACTAATGATAGTTGCATTAACACTTATTTATTAGGAGGAGTATAAAATGCAAGTAGTTTTAGTAGTCATAGCTTTAATAGCTGGTATCACTTTAAGTACACAATCATCAGTAAACGGGGCTTTTAGTAAAAAAGCAGGAACGTTAGAAAGTGCCTTTTTAACATTTATAACAGGTGGTATGATTTTATTCATTATTACTTTATTTTTTGGAGAAGGTAACTTCTTAGAGTTCTTTAGTGCGCCTAAATGGCAATTAACTGCTGTTTGGTTTGGTGTTGGTTACCTATTTTTAACAATTGTAGCAATTCCTAAGATAGGTGTTATAGCAACAAATATCTCTGCCGTTATCGGACAGTTAACAATGGGTATGGTCATCGATCATTTTGGTTTATTTGAAGGGATGGTCATTCACTTTGATGTAAAAAGAATTATCGCATTAATTTTAATGGTTATCGCATTAAGATTGATTTATAAGGCTGATATCAAAAATAGCTTACATGAAAAGTTAACTTAAACTATCTACAGTTTGTTCAAAATTGCAATTACCAAGATCTATCACTTAATAACAACTTATTTATATTTTTTAAACTAAAAAACTCCCTTCAAAGCTTTCACATTTTAAGTGTCACTTTGAAGGGAGTTTTTCATGTAAATAGAACTGTAGAACTCTATTTTATAATATCAAT
>CANQPC010000039.1 GCA_947625625.1 uncultured Bacilli bacterium | reverse complement strand
AGAAACACCTTCAAATAAGTGTTTACCACTTTTTATTTGATAAATATCTCTTCCTAAATAAATTATATAGTTATTTCCTACGAAAGTCAATTGTTTTGTAATTTTTAAGTCTAAATAGACTTAATGCAAAAGCGAAAAAAACAAAAAATGTCATTAAAAATGAAAAAAATAAAAAAATGTCAAAAAAGTATTGACAAAGCAAAAACAATAGTATATATTAGTATTATCTAATAGAGATAACAAGCTAAACAACATAGCATTAAATAACTACATATATTGTTTTTCAAGTATATATGTAGCAATGGTTGAATAAATCGTTTATTAGTGCTATGTTAGTCCTAGCGGTTATATTTGGGTATTAGGGTAGAGACCTTAATTCTTATCTATCTATTAGAGATACATATATGTGTGAGAAAGAAAACTCAAATGGTAAGAAGCTATTTTATATTAACTGACATTAGTATTTAGTAGTTATTCATGAAACTTGGGAGTGTGTTGTTTGTCAGGCAGCATACTCTTTTATTATATTAATAAATACTATAGAAAAGTTTTTATAAAAAACTAGATAAGTCAGATAAAGTTAATCTAGGAGAATAAATAAAAAAAGGAGTAAATTTATGAGTAGAAGAAAAACAAAAGAAACAAAGAAAAAATCCCATCCCATTTTTAAAATTTTTGCCATTTTGTCGACCTTAATTGCTATGACAATGTGTGTTCTTTTATATATACTTGACATGGTACCAATTAAGTATCTAATGATTATCTATAGTCTTCTCGCGGTCATTTACATAATATTTTTATTACTCACTTTTATCAGAAAAGTAAGTACTGGAGTCAAAGTTTTTTGCTTAATTATCTTTCTTCTTTTTGACATTATCTTTGGCTTTGGTATCAAATATGTCGGTAAGACCATAAGTTTTGTTGATTTAATTAATAATCAATTATTTCAAAATGAAGAATATTATCTCATGGTACTATCTGATTCTAATTTTACTAATCTTTCTGACATTGAAGGAAAATCTATTGGTGTCTACCAAAATAATAACAGTTCCAAAGCCAGTAAAAAACTTACTTCAAAAATAACCTTTAATTCTATCGATTATACTAATATTGAAAAAATGTTAACTGACATATCTGAAGAAAAAATCTCTGCTATTCTAATTAATAATGCCATAAAAAATTTAATTACTAATGAATTTTCATATTTAGAATTAAATTTAAAAGAAATTTATAAATTAAATGTAACTCTCGAAGAAAAAAATATCGTCAAATCTGTCGATGTCACTAAAGAAAGTTTTAACATATTTGTAGCGGGAGGAGACTCGTATGGAAATATCAGTAATGTAACAAATACTGATGTCAATATGGTAATTTCCCTTAATCCTCAGAATAAAGAAATTCTCTTAACGTCGATTCCACGTGATTATTATGTCAATTTATCAAGCTTTGGCGAAGATGCCTACGATAAGCTTACCCATGCCGGCTATTATGGTATCGAAGAGTCCATCTCTGCGGTCGAAAAACTGTTAGATACCGAAATTAACTACTATGTCAAAGTTAATTTTTCGACAATTGAAGGACTTGTCGATTCTATTGAAGGAATTGAAGTTTATTCAGATTATGATTTCTGTGTAACCAATGCTCCAAATGTTTGCTTTCAAAAAGGTAATAATCATTTAGATGGTTACCATGCCTTAATGTTTGCTAGAGAAAGATATTCTTTCCAAAATGGCGATGTTCAAAGAGTCAAAAATCAGCAAAAAGTGCTTACCGCTATTATCGACAAGATTACATCTTCATCCAGTTTCATTACCAATTTTTCCGATATTTTAGATAATTTGGGTAGTAGCTTTGCCACTAATATAGACTCTAAAAGCATTTCTAATTTAGTAAAAATGCAACTTTCCGATATGCCAGTCTGGACGATAGAAAGTCAAAATTTAACAGGAACAGATTACTATACGACTGATACCTATACTTATCCTGGGACAAAACTATATGTTATGAAAATGAATCCTGAATCTGTCGAAGCAGCATCCACTAAAATTAAGGAAACTTTAAATTGATAGACTAAAAAATTTTAAATTGATAGGCTAAAAAATTTAGTTGACAATCACTAAAAACAATAATATAATATACTTGTATCAAAAAAAGCGATGATAAGGACACGATTATAATTATTTTAATTACAGAGAGTTAGCGGTTACTTTTTGCTGGAAGCTAATATTAAAAAATTATAGTTACTACCTTGGAGTGAAATACAAAATATTTCCGGATTTGAACCGTTATCATAGAATTAAGCCAAATTAGGGATGGTACCGTGTTTTATACACTCCCTTATTTTGGCTTTTGCTTTTTTAAAGGAGGAAAACAGTGATAAAAGAATACATACCGATAGAGGCAATAAGTCATGAAACAAGTAGTCCTCAAACTTGGTATATTGATAGTGCCAATATGTCACTCGAAGAAATATTACTATTGAGAAGCAAACTTTTAGGAGGAGTAGAAATCCCGTGTATTGATAAAATAATAAGGATGAGAATACAAACACCAAAAAATTATCATGATTTCAAAATGGATAATGAAAGATATCGTAAAGAAACTAAAATAAAAATGAAAAGGAGAAAGAAAAATGATTAATATTAAAGAAAATGAAGATTTAAGCAAACTAAACCATTCGTGTGCGCATCTTTTAGCTCAAGCCGTTAAGCACCTTTATCCCCAAGCAAAATTTTGGGTTGGTCCAGTTATTGAAGAAGGATTTTACTATGATATCGATTTAGGAGATGAAGTTATCAAAGAAGAGGACTTACCAAAAATCGAAAAAGAAATGAAAAAAATATCTAAAGATGGTAAGAGAATTGTAAGACATGAACTAACTAAAAAAGAAGCACTTGAAATGTTTAAAGACGACGAATACAAGATTGATTTAATTTCTCGTATGAACGAAGATGAAGTAGTAATAAGTTGTTATACTCAAGGAGACTTCACTGACCTTTGTCGTGGCCCTCATGTCGATACCGTTAAAGAGTTAAAATATTTCAAATTACTCAAAACAAGCGGTGCCTATTGGAAAGCTGATTCTAATAATAAAATGCTTCAGAGAATATATGGTATCTGTTTCCGTACTGAAGAGGACTTAAATAATCATCTAAAAGAATTAGAAGAAAGAAAAGAGAGAGACCATCGAAAAATTGGCAAAGATTTAGATATATTTATGTCTCATGATTTAGTTGGAAAAGGAATGCCACTATGGCTTCCTAATGGTGCTCTAGTTCGTAAGTTACTAGAAGATTATATTTATCAAAAAGAACAAAAACTAGGTTATAGCCATGTTTATACTCCATGTGTAGGAACAGTCGATTTATATAAAACATCGGGCCATTGGGATCACTATAAAGAAAATATGTTTCCTACAATGAAAGTTGATGATGAAGAATTTGTTTTAAGACCAATGAATTGTCCACACCATATGTTGATATATGGAAATACTATTCATTCTTATAAAGAATTACCAATTAAGATTGGCGAATTTGCTACTGATTTCCGCTACGAAGCTTCGGGAGCCCTTAAAGGTCTCGAAAGAGTTCGCTGTATGTGTCAGAATGATGCTCATATTTTCGTTACTCCAGAACAAATCGGTAAAGAATTCAAAGAAGTAGTCAAATTAATCCTTGATGTTTATCATGACTTCGGTTTAAAAGATTATAAATTTCGACTATCACTTAGGGATCCAGAAGATAAACACAAGTACTTTGATGACGACGAGATGTGGAATAATGCCGAAAGCAAGTTACGAGAAATTTTGGAAGAATTACAAGTTCCATATATCGAAGCAAAAGGCGAAGCTGCTTTTTATGGCCCAAAATTAGATGTTGAAGTAAAACCTGCTATCGGACCAGAAATAACTCTTTCTACTTGCCAGCTAGATTTTCTTCTACCTCGAAGATTCAATTTATCTTATATTGACCGAAATGGTGAAAAGAAGACACCAGTTGTCCTTCATAGGGCCATTTATGGAGCCTTTGACCGTTTCACAGCCTTTTTACTAGAGGAAACTAAAGGAGCATTACCACTTTGGCTATCGCCAGTTCAAGTAAATATCATTCCTGTAAACAACGAATATCATCTCGAATATGCTAATAAATTATTAGATAAGTTAAAAGAAGAAAATTATCGTGTCGAGCTTGATAGTCGTGATGAAAAATTAGGCTATAAGATAAGAGAAGCTCAAACTAAAAAAATTCCTTATACACTTGTTATTGGAAACAACGAAAGAGATAATAATACCGTAACTTATCGTAGATATAGTGAAAGTAATGTAACTACTGTCAAAGTAGATGAATTTATTACTCTCTTAAATAATCAAAGAAAAGACTATAAATAAGAAATAAATATAAAAGAGTAAGTTGACATTTTTACTTACTCTTTTGTATTAGCTTAAGAAAGCAAATATCAAGTTTTCTTTTCCTCCAAAAAGATAATTATAATTTAAAAAAAATAAAGCTATTTCCATACCTGATTTAGAAGTATACCAATACAGTATGTTCCATATTTCACATATAGTAAAATGTAAATTTTTGTAACTATTCAGACTTAAACACTTAAAAAGAAGAGTGATTCGTATTGAATTGCTCTTTTAATTAATTTGAA
>CANQPC010000038.1 GCA_947625625.1 uncultured Bacilli bacterium | reverse complement strand
CTTAATTTTTAGTATTTTTTAATCAAAAAATTCTATTTCTGTTGATAGTTTATTTATTCATGAGTCTGAATAGTTACAAATTTTTCCTTAAGAAAAAATTAAAAAGCTATTCAGTACTTTTCTTTTTGCGGTGCCTCTGCTATAATATAAGTGGAGGAACCAATGGAAGAAAAAGCATTAGAAATATTAAACCTTTTTAATGAAGCAGGCTATGAAGCTTATATTGTCGGAGGCTATGTTCGAGATTATCTTTTAAACCGCAAGACCAATGATATTGATATTTGTACTTCAGCTACTCCTAAAGAAATACTATCACTTTTTGATAGTGTCATCGTTTCCGATACACAGTATGGTTCTGTTGTCATTGCTTACAAAGGATATAAGTTTGATGTGACAACATTTCGTAAAGAAATAAAATACGAAAGCAATCGAAGACCAGTCAAAATAAAATACATTAGAGATATCAAAAAAGACCTTTTACGAAGAGACTTTACTATTAATACTCTGTGTATGAATAGAAAAAAAGAAGTCCTCGACATTCTAAATATTAAAGAAGATTTAGATAATAGAATTTTAAGAACAGTAGGAAATCCAAGATATCGTATCAAGGAAGATTCCCTTCGTATTTTAAGATGTATTCGTTTTGCTACTTTGTTAGACTTTGAAGTAGAACCCAAGACCAAGCATTTTCTATCAAAATATGGTTATTTATTAAAAGACTTGTCGGGAAGTCGTAAGAAAGAAGAACTAGATAAAATATTTTCATCTAAAAATAATATCAAAGGAAAAAATTTACTAATTGAATTAAATTTAACTAATGTCTTAAATATAAATAAATTAAATAGTATCACTCTATGTACCGATTTAATAGGTATTTGGTGTCAGCTCGAAGTAGATGATATATTTCCCTTTACCAGAGTTGAAAAAGAACAGATGCAGTTACTTCGTAAACTTCTAACATATGACAAATTAGATAACTATCTTTTATATAAATATGGCTTATATTTATGTACTGTCTATGCCGACATCAAAGGACTATCTAAGAGAAAATTAAATACCGAATATCAAAATTTAAAAATTCAGTCTCGTAAAGATATCGATTTTTCTGGTCGTGATATTGCCTCTTCTTTAAAACTTAAACCTGGTAAGTACATCAGAGATATTATGGACGATATCGAAAAAAAGATTCTCGAAGGAAAACTAAATAATTCCCAAAAAGATATAGAGTCATACGTTATCAAAACATATAAAAATACCAAGTTATTGTAGAGAATTGTTTCTTATTGACAATTCTTTTTTCCTTATATTACACATAATATTACTATGAAATATTTAATAATATTATTATCTTTAATTTTTCTATCATCCTGTAGTTATTCTCCAAAGATTGAAGATTATAACTATCTCGAAAACAATTCTCTTCGTTTTATCAAAACCAAAGATGACACCTCAATTCTAATAAATAAAGATGATATCTATTACTTATTGTTACTAGGAAGTCAAAATATTGATATCGAAGTTGATTATTTATTAAAATATCAAGATGTAAAGACTAATCTAAAGTCCAAAGAAACATATACATTAAATGTTCCAATAACGATAAACGATATTACTTTTAAAGCTTATGATAAAATAGAAATAATAATAAATAACAATACGTTTTGTATTTATATCAAAGCTTTGGACCAAGACAATTATCAGTCCTGTGATTTCATATATTTATATCACCCTGATAATAAATTTTATATCACTCTAAATAATCATTTAAAAGCTCTTTTCTATGATAGTTATACCAAGTTTAATTATCAGTTCATGCATCATTTAGCTTTCGTTTGGATAGATACCTACACAGTATCATCATCAAACTATACGACCGTAACTATTGAAGAAGATAATTATAAGATAATAGAGACCAAAATAAGAGGTAAAACTATTCACAAAAAAACAAAAACATAGTATAATAAATTCAAGGTGAAATATGAAAAAAAAGAAAAAAATCCTCTTTGCTATCATACCAATAATCATAATAGTTATTATTGTTTCTCTATATTTTATTTATCCTGTTATAAAAAATAATAACTATCAAGAAAATATTGAAGAATCAATTTATAAAAATACTGATATCACTAAAATAACTTACCTAAATAAAGATAATAATTATTACATAGTCAAAACTTCTAATGAAGTTATTGTCTTAGATTTAAACTATGAAGAAGTATACCGTATTACCTTGAGTGAATTAAAAGATAGCGATATGGATTTAACATATCGTAGGGGTAGTTTATATTATAAAGATAAAGTAAGAGAAAAAAACAAATTAACGTATCATTTCTATGATGTAAAGACTCTCGAACTCATCTACGAATCAAATATAGGAGGCTAAAATGGAAGAACTAGAAAAATTATTAAAAGATAGACCAATAATATTACCAAGATACCTCTTTAATTATTATTTGCGACTTGGAATTACCGCTGAAGAATTAATAATTTTAATTTTCATTATCGATAGGGGAGATAAGACTGTCTATGACCCCGAAGCCATTTCTAATGCTTTAGGTCTCGATAAATATAAAGTAATGGAATTACTAAATAATTTAAATGAAAAGAAAATTATCTCTATCAGTGTCGAAAAAAATAGTGATGGTAAAAGTGAAGAGTACATTTCTCTCGACTTACTTTATAAAAAGATAACTAACCTTTTAATCGATAGACAAGATGATGATAAAGATCTCGATAATAACGATATCTTTTCCATCTTTGAAAACGAATTTGGTCGCACGATTTCCTCGATGGAATGTCAAATTATCAAAGGTTGGATTGACGATAACTTTTCTCACGAACTAATTATGGAAGCCCTAAAAGAAGCCATTTACAATGGGGTAACTAGTCTTAGATATATCGAAAAGATTCTCTACGATTGGCGTAAAAAAGGATACAAGAATAAAAAAGATATCATGGATGCTAAAAACAAATATCGTGAAAGTAAGAAAGAAGTAAAAGATGTCTTTTACTATGATTGGTTAAATGATGATTAATACTATTTTAGATTATTTAGATAAATTGTATCCTAATCCTGTCTGTGAATTAAAGTTTACTAAAGACTATGAACTTCTCCTAGCAATAGTTATGTCCGCTCAAACGACTGATAAGAGAGTAAACATGGTAAATGAAGTATTATTTAAAAAGTATGATACTCTAGATAAACTAGCGAGTGCTCCTTTAGAAGATATCGAGAAAATTATCAAGCCGATTGGAACATATAAAAAGAAAAGCATCTTCATTAAAGAAATAGCTTCTAAACTACTCGAAGATAATATCACTAAAATCCCAAGTGACCGAGATTACCTTCAAAGTCTTCCCGGTGTTGGAAGAAAGACGACTAATGTCTTTTTATCTGTTATTTATAACAAGCCCGCCATAGCGGTCGATACTCATGTCGAAAGAGTAAGTAAGCGTCTCGGCTTAGCAAAAGAGTCCGATACCGTTCTCGAAGTTGAAAAAAAACTCATGAAAAAAATACCCAAAAGTAAATGGAGTAAAGTCCATCATCAGTTAGTTTTCTTTGGCCGCTACAACTGTAAAAGTATTAAGCCAGATTGTTGTAATTGTAAAATTAAAGATATTTGTAAATATTATCAAAAGAACAATAATGATAAAAAAATAAGTCAAAAGATTCAAAGTTGAAAAAAACTCAGATGATTATATTCTATTTTTTTAATAAAAGTAAAAAAGATATTACCATTTTAGATGGAGCTGAAAATTACTTTTCTATTTTTATTAATACCAATCGAAGAAATAAAAAATTAGTAGTATACTTATATCGTACACATAAAACTTAAAGTGAAGGATTAACTATGAAAAATAATATGACTAAAGTACTGACATTCAAAGTAGAAATTGCCGGATTAGAGCAAAAATTATGGCGGAAAATTGAAATAACCGATAGAAGAACTCTAGCAAGTTTAGCTTATACCATATTAGCATCTTTCCATTCTTCATCCTACCATTTATACAGTATTAAATATCAAAATAAAATATATGATTGCTATTTTGATATGCAAGACTATCTTGGTGAAGATATATTTGATGCCACTTCTACCAAACTGAAAAGTTTAACTTTAAAAGAAAATGATAAACTTACCATGAATTATCGTGATAATTTAAAAACAACCTTTATTATTACTTATCTATCATCAAAAGAATTTATTAAAGGTAATAGTAATAATTATCCATGCATCATTGCTGGAGAAGGTACGGGCATCAATGAAGGTGTATCTATTTATGACAATCAAAATTTTACTATAAAATCAAATAATTTACATATTAAAAAAGTCTTTTCCAAGATAAAAGATAGCTATGAAAAAGAATGTAATTGAAAGGAAATATAAAATATGAATAAATTAAAAATAAATGGCAAGTATCGCCACTTCAAAGGAATGATTGTTACCGTTTTAATGGTAGCTAAACATAGTGAAACATTAGAAAAACTCGTCATTTACACTCATGATAACGAAGTGTGGGCCAGGCCTCTCAAAGAATTCTTATCGGAAGTAGATAAAATCAAATATCCAGATGTAAAACAGAAATATCGTTTTGAGTTATTAGAAGATTAGCCTTAGTAATTTAAAAACCCAAACTATGTCAATAGTTTTTGAAAATGTCTCAAAAATTTCTAAACATTAACGGGATTTTATATCTCGTTTTTTTGACCTCAA
>CANQPC010000037.1 GCA_947625625.1 uncultured Bacilli bacterium | reverse complement strand
GCTTCATAGCTCAGTCGGTAGAGCAGAGGACTGAAAATCCTTGTGTCGCTGGTTCAATTCCCGCTGGAGCCACCATTATGATAGAAAACTCGAACTAATTTATTTCGAGAGCAATAAAGGCTAACAGAAACGTTAGTTTTTTTTGTTATTTAAGAAAGGATGAGTGATTAGAGTATGATAATAGAAACTAAAGAATTAGAAATAGGTGATGAACTAAAAAAGAAAGAAAGATTTGCACGATATTGCTGATAACAATTCCAAAAAAAATGAAATAAATGACTATCTTTATTCGTACATGATTCCTTTATTTTTTCTTTTTATAATATAAAAAATACCATACTAATATGGTTCACAGTAAAGGCTAAAATGTTATATTCCCCAAAAAAACATTTTAATTCATTTAAATTACTACTCCTAATTCATTACCTACATTAAGTGCATATTCATTATGAATATGCACTTAATTAATATCCTAATTCTTTAATTAAAGATTTTACTGAATTTTTGTAAGTATCTTTAACTTTCACATAAAGTAAAGTATTATCAACTCTACAAAGATACATATAGTAACCACTACTTGTTAAGGAATAGCTTGAGTAATTGCCCATACTCGATGATGATTCAGTGGAAGAATTACCTTTATAGCTTTCAAAAGTGGCTTTGTTGGTGTTGAACATGCTTGTTGCATTACCAGCATCATCTAAAACATAGAATTCAACTTGATATCCATCTGAACTTTGTGCAATTGTTGCTTCTTGAATATATCCATAAGAAGCATATTGACTTGTTACATCAGTAGTTACGTAACTAAGGTTTTCAGTTTTTGATTTGAAATCACTAGTCGTAATAGCATTTTTATTGCCACAACCAGTTAAAGCAAAAAGCATTAAGAAACAAACAACACCAAAAAAAATATTTTTTTTCTTCACTTTAGTTTTACCTCTTATTATTAATTATATCACACAAATTTAATATTACATTAAAAATTCTGAAAATTCACAAAAAATTCTGAAAATTATCAAAATTTATTTCATTTTTTTATTATTTCATCCTTCTGCTAAACGGGCAAACCATAACTTAAAATGTTCAGCTTTGGGGCTAGAAATAGATTGTATTAATCTGAAAATTGTTTCACGATTAGCACAATCAGTTTTATGTTTTTTGCCATTTTTTTTGAAGGCAATTTCAGTTCGTGACATTTTGCCACGGACTCACTAGAATCTTCTTCAATAAGCCTTTGTTTTAATTTTCTCCAGTATGCTCCAGGGTTTTTACTATCTGTTAATATTTCTATAATATCAACGATAGAATAATACCATTCATCATTATATTCTTGTCTTCTTATTTTATATTTTTACCTAAACATATTTCTATCATATTTTCCCCTTCCGATAACAATTATAATGTAAAAAGAAAGAAAATGTAATAAAAAAAGTTGCAAAAAGCTACACATAATTAAGTATGTAAAGTGGTAAAAGATGATAATAAAATAATTAGTGATATATAACGAATTTCAAATATTATAGCAAGTAATAATAGACAAATTATGATTTTTTGATATAATTATATTGAGGGTAGATTTATATGGCTGATTTAAGTAGAATACATGAATTAAAAAAGAAAAAAGATATAACTTTCATTGACGATGTTTCTGTTTCGGATCTTTTATTAAAAGATGAAGATGGTGAAACTTTTTTTGAATATTTGATAGATAATAATAGAAAAGACAGACTTATATCAAAATAAATTTCTCGAAGGTATTAAAGATTAATAGTAAATATATGGTGATATGATGATAATAGATAAAAATATGGAGAAAAAGATTAATGATTTGAAAGTTATCTGTAATGAAATTAGTTATGGTGGAAGAGATGCAAATCCATCAGAATTTCCATTTATTTTGGAATGTTCGAGACTATTTGATGAACTTAAGAAAAAATTTGATACCGAAGAAAAAATTAGCAGTAGAGATAGGCAATTAATGGGAGAGCTTTCTTCAGAAATTTTGTTAATTTATAGAAATTTAATGAAACAAGTTAGAAGAAAGAGAAAATTAGATGATAATGGAGGTGGAGTTCCTTCTAGATAGATACTTTTTAGTATCTTTTTTTTAAAAGAAAAAGTAGGGTATATTAATTATACTCTACTATAGAATTCAACGATTAGTGATTCATTTATTTCAGCATTTAATTCGCTTCTTTCAGGATATCTTACATAAGTTGATGTTCTCTTTGATTCATCGAAATTAATAAAATCAGGTCTTTTAATTTTGTTAGCTAAAGCTATTTCAATTCCTTTATGGTCTTTAGAGTTTTCTTTGATAGCAATGACATCGCCAACTTTTACTCGATATGAAGGAATATCAACTTTTTTACCGTTTACTGTTATATGACCATGGTTTACTAATTGCCTTGCTCCTCTTCTAGTAGTTGAAAAGCCGCTACGATAAACTAGATTATCTAATCTGCTTTCTAGTAAGATAAGTAAGTTTTCACCATGAACACCTTTCATTTTTGCTGAATCGTTTACTAATTTCTTGAATTGTTTTTCTGAGATTCCATACATGAATCTAACTTTTTGTTTTTCATTTAATTGAACTGAATAGTTAGATGGTTTTCTTTTTCTGTCTTTACCATGTTGTCCTGGTCCGTATGGTCTCTTAGCAATATCCTTACCATTTTCTAAGATAGAGAATGATACTCTTCTTGCTTTTTTGTTGTTTGGGCCTGTGTATCTAGCCATATTATTTTTCCTCCTTCTTCTTAGAAGGTATACTCATTATTTAATAGGGTGTCTTTATTATACTTTCGCTATGCAGCTATAGTTACTTATAAATGACACGTTACTAAATATAAGAGTATCCGCTGCTAAGCAATAATATTATATAATTAATCATATTTATAGTCAAGAAAAAAATTTCTAAATTTTGGTTAAATTGGGGTAATTTTTCTAATTTTTTCCACTTTTTGGATGGAAAATTTAAAAAAATGTCAAAAATGTGTCAAATATGAGAAAAATGTAGAATTGTGTGCTATAATTACCTTGATAATGATAGAAGAGAGAAAAACTATTATTGTCATTAATTATCTATGGAGGTGTTTGCTGGGGGGATTACTATTTATGTATTTATTAAAATTTATGATATGCAAAGGAGGAAAAAATGAAAAAAATTACAAAAATAAGTAAGATATTTCTAGTATTTATGATGATTTTTTCACAATTATCTTCAGTTGTTAGAGTTTTAGCGGAAGAAATATTAACAAAGCCACTTACTGTAACTTTGGAAAATGTTTTGGATGAAGATGGTAACTTAGATAAATATAATTTTACTTATATAAGTACTAATAATGACTACGATAGCAATAAAGAGTATGATATTGATTTGGAAACAAGTTTTGAATACTCAAATGGAGATATTGATGAAAAATCATATGAGACAATTTCTGTCAGTGGAAATACTTTAAATAATACTAGAAGTTCTTATGAATTAGACCCTATTTCAAAATATTATAATGGGTTATTTGAAATAAAAATTAAAGTTAGTGATAAGGAAGAGGGAACGACAGAGTATGAAACTACCTTTACTTATCAAGTAAATAACTATAAAACTGGACTTACAGGCCATTTAAAGAATGGATTAACTGACGTTATGCCCGATAGTGAATCTGGTATTTATAATATTGAAGCTGGAGGAGAATATATTGCTAATTTGCAGGTGTCAGTGGGAGAATTATCGCCAAAAGCCCGCTACAGGGTTACTTTTGGAGAAGAAACTACTGACAATGTAACTAGCGAAGAACTTAGAACTAAAGTATTCGAAGGCAATAAAATAGATTTAACTGATAAATTATATGGAGAATATAATTATACTGATACTATTACTTTAGAAGAAATAGATGAAAACGAGAATGTATTACATAGTTATAATTATGAATATAAAGAAATTATTAATTATATTGGCAATAATGATGATATGTTCGATACAATATATGAAGATAATAATTTAGATTTTGAGGGTGAATATGTATTTGTTGATGCGATAAATCTAAACGATTCAGTAAGTATCCCCGATATTAATGATTTAATTGAAGCAATTACCGATAGAGAAGATTTAGAAATTAAGATATTTGATGAAAATGGAAATGATGTTACTGATGGAGAAATTCAAAATGGTTATGTAATTGAATTTACTGATGGAATTAGTGTCAGTTATAAAGTGGTAATAAGAGGAGATAATACTTCCGATAATACATTTAATAGTGATGATATGCTTCCAACAATGAATAACTATTTGAATAGTGAAACAAATCTTGCAATGGATTTTTATACTAATGACAATGAAGAACTTGGAACTATTACTTTTGAAGACATTATGTATATCAACGAACTATTAAAGGGTAGTGAAGGTAATGTTTTCAAAGAGGAAACAGATAACGAAAGTTTAAATGTTTACTTTAGTGAATTGCCAGAACAAGTATTTGTTGGTGATACGTTAGAATTATCACTATTAGTAAATAATACAGATATTGATGAATATATTGATGGATTAAATGGTGTTATTAGTACAAATGAACTACTTAAGATAACTGATATTAGTTTCAATAATGGTTTAATTGGTACTTATAACAGTGATGGAAAGTTTGTTGCTGCCGGTAGTAAAATATCTGACAATGATAGTGTCGTTATGACTATTACTTTGATGGCAGTAGCGGAAGGTATGGGAACAGTTACTGTCGAAGGAGATACTGCTAAATACTTAAATATTAAAGAATTTGATTCGTTAACTAATAATATACAAATTATAAGAGAAGTAAGCTCTAATAGTTATCTTGCTTCACTTAAAGCTAGTGTTGGAAGTTTTGATGTAGAATTTGATAAAGATGTTACCGAATATACACTTACTGTACCTTATGATACAAAGACAGTTATTTTATCTGGAGCATTAGATGATGCTTTCTCCGAAGTATCTGGTCTTATCGAATATGAACTTGTAAACGATAAGACAGTTGCTACTATTACAGTAACTGCCGAAGATGGAAGTACGAGAGTTTATACTGTGTATATTGTGAAAGAAGCAAAACCAGTTACTTCGACGGCTGATACAGTTGCTTACTATTATTCTTCAAATAATTATTTGCGATTATTAGAAATTGACGGCTATGAAATTGAATTTGACCGCGATACTAACGAATATAAGATTAAGGTTGGCAATGATGTTAACTCTTTAGATATTAGAGCGATAGCGGAAGATGCTGGAGCAAGAGTGGAAATTACGGGCAATGAAAACTTTAAGGTTGGTAAAAATATCGTCGTAGTTAAAGTAATTGCCGAAAATGGTGATACGAGAGAATATAAGATTACAGTAGAAAAAGAAGCTGATAGTAGTAAGACTGGTATTACGGAGATTGAGGACTCTTCTAATACAGCGGAAAAAGTAGTAATTATTATTTTAATAATACTTGTTGTTCTAGGTCTTTTATATCTTATTTTTAAGAAAGATGATGAAGATGATAATAAGTCTCTAGAGAATGGGCTAAAGAAAACAAATAATAATAAACAGTCTTCAAACAAGAAGAAAAAATAAAGAGAAAGATAAAAAAATCTTTCTTTTTTTTGGCTTTTTTGGTATAATCTTGAGTTTGTCAGTTATAGAAAGCGAAAACTCTCACAATTCCTTATAAATAAAGGGAAAAACGAGAGTTTTTTTC
>CANQPC010000036.1 GCA_947625625.1 uncultured Bacilli bacterium | reverse complement strand
TTTTTAGTAAATTATCTTATTTTTGTTTTTAAAAAAAGCGAGAAAATAAACCAAAATTTGTCATTTGATTTCTTTTCACGCTCTATAAAGATTACTAGATATTTAAATTATCAACATGAGATGCTTTATTTATGCTCTAGTCTCTTAAAACGTTATTGTTTATGCTGTACAAAACGATGGTATAAATATTTTACGACAGTTACGATCATTAATAATATCCCTAATGCCACAAATAAGAAACCAAATTCCACTAAAAACCATGGCTCACGTAAGATGCCATCTTGATCGACATGACTAGGTAAAACAATAAATAGACCTCCCATTAAAATTCCGAAAATCATGCAAAAAATACTTGAAAAAAATATTTTTTTACTCATAATCTGTATATAACCTCCTAAATTTATTAGACAATTAACTGCCTTCTTTCAAGTTTTTATTATCAAATATAGAATGTATTTATAAAAGAAAGCATCACAAGACATAGCTGTTTTGAGTGACAGTATGTCTTGCGGGAGGTGTAAAGTATTGCTAGCAATCGCATAACATCAGCTTTTACAAAGAATCTAACTATATAGAGATTGGAGGAAAGATCGTATGGATTTTGGAAATCAAATTAAATCGATTAGAAAAGAACATCAACTCACACAAGAGCAACTTTCCGAACAACTTAATGTATCGAGACAAACAGTATCAGCTTGGGAAAATAATAGATATTTACCAGATATAGAAATAATTGTGCATATCGCTAAAACGTTCCACTTGTCACTCGATGATTTAATCTTAGGCGATGACGTTATTAAAGATAAACTCGTTAATGATGGAAAAAGCATCAAACGCATACGTCTAAGTATTGTAAGTATGATTTTAATTTTGATTGGTATCACCTGTGCGATACTTTTCTTAGCCATCCCCTCTTACGTTTCACAAGACGGCATACTGCATGAGCCTTGGTTTCTCGTACCTCTTGGATTGTATGCGCTGATAGGTGGTCTCACCGTAGGACTTATCAATTTAATCTTAATATTCATGAGTCACTACAAACATTCACGTAGTTAATCATAGAGAGGGTGACACTTTATATTTAAATTAAGGCTACGTTGAAAGCTCGACGATTTAATTTTATATATTTCTATTAACTTATTTTCATAACAACATAAAAAAACGGCAAACATATTTAGTTTGCCGTTTTTCATGGTATAGACAAAGTCTTCGACTTTGTTGGCACTTTTTTGTGCATGCTTTCCGCGGGCACGGCCTCAGCCTGTAGTCTTCGGCCAGTGCCTTTCCCGCAGGAGTCAGCCCAAATTAGTGCCACTTCCATAATAATATAGTATCTTCAATTATTTATTATCATTCATTGTTTAAACTTATATATAGGAAATATTTGCTATAAAAACTACAACTATTTCACTTTAAACGCAGTCATAGATTTCTCTAAATGAGATTTCATCGTGTTTACGATAGCTTCCTCATTTTTGTATGATAATGCCTTAATTATTTCATTATGTTCATCAATAACTTCTATCATTCTTCCTTGGCTTTTTAATCCTTGAGTACCAATAAGAATGGATAGGTCATGTTGCACATTATAGCTTTTTAAAAATAACTCAAACTGAATAATTTCCATTAAGTAGGTATGGAAACTTTTGTCTAATAACATAAATGTATAATAATCATCATTTTGAGCTGCTTTTATTTGTTTTTCAATAATAGCTTTTAAATCATGGATATGATCTTCATCTATTATTTGTACAATAAAAGGCACACAAGCAATCTCCAGTGATTCTCTCAATAAGAAAATTTGATCAATTTCATGGTTAGTAAATGTATTTACTTTATAACCTTTTCTTGGTTTAAAAATCATAAGTTGTTCTAACACTAATTCATTTATTGCTTCCCTAACCGGTGTACGAGAGACGTCTAGTAAATTAGATAATTCAACTTCAGTAATAAATTGATCAAGTGGTAATTCATTATTAAATAATGAACGCTTAACTTGATCATATATTTCTTGTTTTATTGAATTTCTATTAACTTTTTTTAAAGAATCATACATCCTTGAACCTCCTAGAGAATTTATTTAAATAACGAAACCGGATAAGTAATTAACCATGGTACGTACGTAATAATTATTAATATTACAAGTAAAATAGCTAATTGTGGTGTAACTGATTTGATAATTTTTTTGATGTGCACTTTACTTATAGATGATACTACAAATAAACAAACTCCTACTGGTGGCGTTATCATTCCTATTGATAGGTTCACAGCCATTACCACGCCGAAATGAATAGGATCTATATTTGTTGCCATAATTAGCGGTAAGAAGATTGGCGTAAAAATAGTAACTGCACTTATCGTATCTATAAATGTACCCGCTATTAATAATACAATATTTATTACAAGTAATAGTAAAATTGGATTATCTGCAAAAACACCTAACATAGATTGTAGTTGTTCTGGAACATTATTAAAGGAAACAAACCAAATAAATATTGCTGCACTTCCTATTAAAAATATGATACCAACGGAAGTCTTTGTACTACTAATTAATGCTTCATACAATTTTTTGAAGTTTAATTCTCTATATACAACACTACTTATTATTATCGCATATAAAACTGCAATTACACCAGATTCTGTAGCAGTAAATAATCCACTAACAATACCTCCTATAATAATTGCTGGCATCAATAACGCCAAAACTGCATCTTTAAAACCTAAGAGTATATCTTTTAATGGTGGAAAACTATCCATAGATTTATACCCTTCTTTTTTACCTACAAAGTAACTATAAATCATCAACCCAACACCCATTAAAATACCGGGTACAACTCCTCCAATAAATAAATCACTTATAGATTGGTTTGCCATAACACCAAATAAAATAAATATAATACTAGGTGGTATAATTGGTCCCACTGTCGCAGCCGAAGCAACTAATGATGCAGAAAAACCTTCATCATATCCTTCTTTTTTCATTAATGGTAACAACATGCCACCTATTGCTGCTGCTGCAGCTATTGCTGTACCTGTTAACGCAGCAAAAAATACGCTCGAAATTATTACAACCATTGCTAAACCACCAGGCAATGGACCAATTAGTAGTTTAGAGAATTCAACAATTCTTTTAGACATACCACCTTTTGACATTATTTCTCCAGCTAATACAAATAGAGGTATAGCTAAAAGTGAGAAATTATTTATGCCAAAATACATTTTCCTCGGTATAATTTCTAAAAATTCTACACCAGTCCATCCAATTCCTATAATAGATACAGTCATTAAAGAAAACGCAATGGGCATTCTGATAATTATAAGTACAAATAACAATATAATTAGAAATAATATCATGATTTATCACCCGGCTTCCAAGTAAAATAAATCATCAATATGAAACATATTGGCATTGGTATATACATAATCCATCTACCAATTGGCATAGAAGTCATAACTTGCCCCGCACTTATACTTAAATTCACTTGTAAAATACTATAATAAAAAATTATTAATAGTACGAAGGTGATTACACTTTTCACAAAATAATCTAGCGCTTTTTCTAACTTTTTAGGTAACTTTTCAAATAAATCAACTTGTAAATGCTCTTGCTTATACATTAATACCACTGCTCCAAATAAAATACTGTACACAAAAAACAACATTAAAAGTTCTTGTGACCAAAAAATTGAAGTTTTAAAAACAAAACGTGTAAGGAGCTGCAAGAATATAGTCAAGATCGATAAAATCATAAAAACTGTCATTAGGTGAGTAAGAATGGTTATAAATTTCTTCTCTATTATATTTAATTTATTCATATTTATCCCCCTTATTCGCTAAATTGACGAATTATGGATTTAGGTACTTGATCATTGATTTCTGAATGTACATCATTCGTATTCTTTTTAAACTCATCCCGATTTACTTCAGTAATAACCATGCCCTCATTTTTTAGTTGTTTCTTTATTTTTTGTTCTTGGTCTGCAATATATTTACGTTGATATTTCGTTGATTCTTCAACACTTTCATTCACTATTTTCTTCTCCTGCTCAGAAAGGTTCTTATAATAATCTTGATTCATGAGGATAACTGCAGGTGTGTAAGTATGATTGGTTAAAGAAATATATTTTTGTACTTCGTATAATTTTTGAGATGCAATTGTTGGTAATGGGTTTTCTTGGCCATCTACAACGCCCTGATCTAATGCAGAATATAATTCACTAAAACTAATCGGCGTAGGTATTGCGTCTAAAGATTTTAAATGTTCATTCCATACCTTCGCAGATTGTACTCTTAGCTTTAGATTTTTCATATCTTCAGGATGCTTTATCTCTCTTTTATTATTCGTAAAATGCCTAAATCCTACTTCCCAATACCCAAGACCTTGCATATCTTTAGATTGTGCTAATTTCAATAAATCTTTTCCTGGTTTGCCATCGAGTTTAGAATACACATCTTGTTTATTTTCAAATAAATACGGTATACCAAATAAGTTCATTTCTGGTATTGTGTTTGACAAGCTACTATCAGCTGCTACAGTAGACATTTGAATTGAGCCAGTCATCGTTTGATCTACTAACTCGTCTTCATTACCCAAGCTTCCATTTCCATAGACATTAACTTTTAACTCACCTTGAGATTTCTTTTCAACTAATTCTTTGAATTTTTGGGAAGCTATATTATATTGGTGTGTATCTGAACCAGTATGTGCCAGACGTATTGTTTTTACTTCCTCATCTTTAGTTTTATCCTCACCACTTTGACAGCCGCTTAATATTAAAACTATTAATAAAGAAAATGAAAAAAATCTTTTCATAAAATGTCATCCCCTTAAAGGCCCATTAAGAATATAAATCTATTCTTCTATTTTTAAATACGGGTATACTTTCACGTATTTCATGAACGAGCTCCACATCTATTTCAGTAAAAATTGTACTTTCACTTTCTCCAGCTTCTTGAATAACGTTTCCCCTTGGATCAACAATCATAGAATGTCCTGCATATGTCGTTTTGCCATCACTTCCAGATGAATTACAAGCTATAACATATACCGCATTCTCAATTGCTCTAGCAATATTTAAGTGCTTCCAATGATATAACCTTGAATCTGGCCATTCTGCAACGACAAAAATCACTTTAGCGCCATTTACTGCTAATTGACGTGTTGACTCAGGAAATCTTAAATCGTAACAAATAATGCCCCCCATATCTGTATCCATCAATTGAAAAGGTTGTGGTAAAAAATGTCCTCCAACCATGAACTTTGGCTCGTCTAACATTGGAACCAAATGAATCTTATCGTAATTGTAAATGAGTTCGCCATTCTCATTAAAAACAACTAACGTATTATAAACTTCATCTTGTTTTTTATTCGAAACAGACCCTGCAACTATGCTCACTTTATATTCTTTAGCTAAATTTGAAATAAAGTTTATGGTTACTTTCAGATTATCGTCAGCTTTTTCATTTAAATTTTCTAAATCGTAACCGTTATTCCACATTTCTGGTAAAACAACAATACTTGTAGTTTTTAACAACTCCTCACTAAATAATTGCATGATTTTATTTTTATTTTTTTCGAAATCACCTAAGGCAACATTAAATTGAAATAATTGGACGTTGATCATAGTTTTTTCACCTCATATTCTAATGTAATATATTTGTTATTAGATGGATTTACTAACTCAGCTTTAAAAGCATTCGGATATTTAAATCCACTAACCAATGGCACAGTACCACAATAAACAACAGCATTTTTTAAATTTGCGTCATCTTGATTTAAAGAAGTTATTAAATCTTTATAAGGTAAAATACTGCTTACTTTATCGTCTTGATATAATTGCCAGTCCCCATCTACGAATACGAATGACCTTAGCTCTAATTCATCCCAGTGTTCTTCTACCTCAGTAAAATCCCATATAGTGCTGGCGATTGGCTTTGCACATAATTGTTTAGACTTATGAATACTCACAGTTTCTAGTTCACGATCAGTGTGATCACTACCAAGCGTCACATAGCGCTTATCATTATCAAAGATAATAACAATTTCAGCTTCTCCACTAGATTGATCACCAATAATTGAAATAGACTTATTTTGTCTAAAAAGTAGCGGATCTAAATGATATATTTCAGGAACTGAATTAGGTTCAGGCACGCCTAGTTCTTTTAATTCAGCTATATGCTCCTTTGTCTTTTCAACATTTCTTCCTGAATATCCAATGCAATAAGCATTATCAAAAGTTAAATCTATTTCTTCATAATCTAATTTAAATTTCATATTCACACCCCTTTTTAATGTATACATTATACAGTGTACATTAATTAAGTGAATATTTACAATATTTTTATAATTTAAATCTTAAAAACATTTTCTAATTCTCACTAAATAAACTATTTTTTAATTAAGAAAAATGAGCTATAAGCAATATTACAAAATATGATAATTTCTTAAATTTTATGTAAATTCAACCTCAGACAAAAGTATAAATGTTACATTGAAATCGAAATGCGATATCGCTTTTCGATATATTAATTAGAGAGGATGAATGTATGTGGAATCAAAATTAGAAAGACGTATGTTTTTAGGGTTTATTTATATTCACATCTTGC
>CANQPC010000035.1 GCA_947625625.1 uncultured Bacilli bacterium | reverse complement strand
CTTCAACCTCACAAAATCACTCCTTCCTTCCGAAATATCGGTAAAAAAAGAGAGAAACACCTTATGCATTTACCACGTTGTAATTATATATATTATTGATTAAACAGTCAATGGTAATTTGACATTTTTTTCATTTTGTCTGTAAAGGCTTATTTTACTTGTGATTATGGCTATTTATATTAGCAAACATATGTATTATCATCCATAAAGTGATTGACTTTCACACGAAATAACTATATAATTTATTTAGGAAGAGGTATTTATCAAATAAAAATGTGGCAAACGCATATTTGAAAGTGTTTCTCTCCAAAGTTTATTTTTTATGTTTATCCTGGTTTATATAGGCCAAGATAAATAGAAGCGTCATAGCATACGCTAGAACAAGTTGGAGTACCCCCTGGGTACTCCTTTTTTATATTAAATAAAGATAAAATAATAATTTAAATTTAGAGACCTTAGGCTCTAAATTTACTCTTGGAAGACCATGAGGCTTACAAGAGCCTGGAGCTACTTTAGTGCGGAAGGAGGTAAATAAAAAGTGAATGAAAAGTAAATAATAGCCAGAAAGTGGTATTTGCTTTTTTAATTTATTTGTAGTATAATGATTAGGCAGTGGTTATTCTTTTTAATTTTACATTGTTGTTTTTTATTTTTTTAACGAGAAAATTTTAATGGAAAGGAGAAAATATGAATACAAAAATTATCCCTCTAGGGGGACTTGGCGAAGTTGGAAAGAATATGTACGTCGTCATGCACCAAGATGAAATTATCATTGTCGATTCAGGTGTTATGTTTCCAGATGATGAACTTCTTGGTATCGACTATGTTATTCCGGACTATACTTTTTTGAAGGAAAATGAAAGTAAAATTAAAGCTCTTTTAATTACGCATGCTCATGAAGATCATATCGGAGGTATTCCCTTCTTGCTTCAAAGTATCGAGATTCCGAAGATATATGCACCCGCTAACGCAAAAGAGCTTATTGAAAAGAAATTGGAAGAAAGAAATATTATATATAATGGTCTTATTACTTATGATGAGAACACGAAAATTAAAACGAAATTTTTCAATGTAGAATTTTTTAGAACAACTCACTCGATTCCTGACTCTCACGGTATTGCTATCGAGACTCCTAATGGAACAATTGTCATGACGGGAGACTTTAAGTTTGATATGACTCCTATTGGACCGATGGCTGACTTGCATAAGATGGCTAGAATTGGGGAAAAAGGGGTTTCTGTGTTAATGAGTGATTCGACTAATGCACTCGTTCCTGGAACATCTCTCAGCGAGTCGGTAGTTGATGAAAACCTCGGAGAAATTTTTAGTTCTTGTAAGTACAGTAGAATTATTTTGGCGACTTTTGCTTCGAATGTGTATCGTATTAAACATATTATCGAAACTTGTAAGAAGAATAATAGAAAGATTGCTCTCTTTGGCAGAAGTATGGAAAGTACGGTCGATATTGCTATTAAATGTGGTTATATTAAAGATAAAGATATTATTATTACGGCTGAGGAAGCTAATCATATGAGACCTCAGGAGGTATGTCTTTTGTGTACGGGAAGTCAAGGGGAACCGCTGGCGGCTCTTTCGAGAATTGCCTCTGGCAGTCATAGACAGATTACTCTTATGCCTAATGATGTCGTCGTCTTTTCTTCTTCACCGATTCCTGGCAATACGGCTTCGGTGTCAAAGACAATAAATAAATTATACAAAAAAGGTGTCAAGGTATTTACAAATAGAACGACGGATATTCATTCGTCAGGGCATGCTAATCAGGAGGAATTGAAGCTTATGATAAGGTTGTTTAAGCCACGTAATTTTGTTCCTTACCATGGTGAATTTAGAATGTTGAAAACGCACGCTGACCTTGGATGTATGTGCGACATTCCTAAGGAGAATACTTTTGTTCTCGAAAATGGGGACGTGTTAGAGCTTTGCAAGGGAAATCTTAAAAGAGCTGGCAAGGTTCAGGCTGGCGAAGTTTATGTCGATGGCTCGAGAATTGGAGATGTGGGAAGCGCTGTTATTAAAGATAGGATTCTTATGAGTAATAATGGTATTCTTGTTATTATTGCGAATATTGATACGGAGAAAAAGATTTTACTGGGTATGCCGGCGATTACGACGAGAGGATACATCTTGGTTAACGAGAATGCTGAGCTTATTAGAGAAATTCAGGAAAAGGCAGAGGCTATTATTAATGGAGAGCTTGAGAAGAAGATGTTTGGTTTTAATGACTTGAAGAGTGAAATGATTAATGGTCTTATGCCAATTTTATCCGACAAGACGGGAAGAGTTCCGATTATTTTACCGATTGTTATGGATGTTAAAAGCTTGGAACATGGAGAAGTTAAGTCTTAAAATGGGAAAAAGCCAGTTATTGGCTCTTGACTAGGAAAATTGGGGTAATGGAAAAAACTACCATACTAGAAAATGTTTGGTTTTCTGGTGAATGGTAGTTTTTGTTTTTGTTGGGAAGAGTTTGTGGTACTATTGAATTTGTGGGTGATGCAGTTTACTTTGCCTATGGGTATAGTGTTGAGCGTGATGTTTTTACTTTGTGTTGGGTGTTGAGGTTTTTTACTTTGTGTTGGATGTTGAGGTTTTTACTTTGTGTTGGGTTTTATGATTAGTATTTGACCGATTTACTTTGCCTATGAATATAGTGTTGGGCGTTGAGTTTTTTACTTTGTGTGTACGTAAAGTTTTTACTTTGTTTAGGGTTTTATGATTAGTATTTGGCCGATACTTAGAAGGTTGGATGAAAGGTTATTGAGTTTTTTTAAGGTATCTACAGTGGTTCCGAATTTTTTGGCGATAGAATAGAGAGAATCGCCTTTTTGAACGGTATATGTCGTCTCTTGAGTATCAGAAGCTACTGGTATTTGAAGTATTTGGCCGATAGATAAAAGATTGGAAGTGAGGTTATTTAAATTCTTGATGGCATCAACAGTGGTATTGTAATCTCTCGCAATGGAATAGAGGGAGTCGCCTTTTTGGACTGTATAGGTTATGTTATTTGTTTGCTGGGTAGGGATGCGAAGGACTTGGCCTACCGAGAGAAGATTACTGGTAAGATTGTTTTCTTTTTTGAGCTTATCGACAGTGGTTCCTAATTTTTGGGCGATAGAATATAGGGAGTCGCCTCTTTGGACGATGTAAGTTCCTTCTTCTGATTGCGGGCTAGATGTATTTGAGGAGTTTGGTAGAAGTAATCTTTGACCGATAGTTAGTAAATCGCTTGTTAAGTTATTTAATCTTCGTAGTTCATCGACAGTGGTATTGTAATCTCTCGCGATGGAATAGAGGGAATCTCCTTTTTGAACTATGTAGATGTCTTCGGTTTCAATAGGTGGCTCTGGAGTTGGTATTTGAAGGACTTGCCCGATAGTTAAATTGGTATTGGAAAGATTATTTTTCTTTATTAATTCATCAACGGTGGTGCCTAGTTTTCTTGCTATGCTGTATAGGGTGTCGCCTCTTTGAACGATATAGGTATTAGTGGTTACTCCTTCAGGAGAGGTATATGGTACACCGGAGTAATTGGCGACGGCTTTGATAACGGCTTCGGCTAAAGCTTTGTAATTGTTATCTAGGAAGTTTACATCCTTGGCGTTATCGATGAAGCCATATTCGACGATGATGGGTTCGGTACTACCGGTATTACGATGAATGAAGTAGTAGTCTTTGGAAGTGTCGCTAGGGAGCCTTCTTTGGTAGTATTTCCTGGTAGTTTGGCCGGTTTGACCGATATTTTCGAGAACATTTTTGGCAAGGGTATCGGGATTTCGGAGGGCGTAGATGACTTCGGCACCTTCACCACCTCCGGAAGCAAATTTTGTTATCTTTTTCTTATTTTTCCTTGAAATTACAGCAAATTCTTTAATCACACACTTTAAGTCGATAGGTGACGGAAAATGTGTGATTAAATTAAATATTTTCTAAATTTGCCTTTGTATTATCTAATACTTTAAATTGATAAATAATCTCAATATTCTTATCTTTATCAATAGTAATTTTATCAACTAATGTTTTAATAAGTTCTCTATTTGGTTTATCTAAATCTAGTAAATCTTTAATTTGTTCCTGATACTCTCTTGCTTTCTTAACATCTATCTTTTTTTGTTCATCGTGATTTTCAAGTTCAGTAATTTTTTCTTTAATGGAAGCTATTTCATTTTCTGTAGTTGTTGCTATTCTCATATAAGTATCAGCGGTTATGACATTATGGAATCTATCATCATATAATGAATCTAGTTTTTTATTTAATTCATCTAACTTATTTAAAAGATTAGTTTTTTCTTGTATTTCTTTTTTCTTATTATCTTTTCGCTCATATAAAACTTTATTAGTTATATTTTTTATATCTAAGCTTTCCAAATATATAGTACAGGTATTTCTAATTATCTCAAGTAATTTCTTTTCTAATTTATCATAAGCATGAAAATGTGGTTCACATAAATGTCTTCTTGGATCTCTTGAATATTTATTACAATTAACAGTCCAATATTTATGATTTTTTCGATACGCTATACTTAAAGCATTTCCACATTCTTTGCAAAATAATAAATTTTCAAAGAGTCTTTTTTCTCTATTTTTAAAAGTAGTTCTAGTTCTTGAGGGAGTATTTTGTATGCTATCAAAAATAGTTTTATTAACAAGTGGTTCATGTGTGTTTTCAACAATTATCCAATATTGTTTTTCAAGCGTTATCTTCTTTTGAGATTTATAATTTAATTTCATTTGGACATTTTGTACCATATCACCAGTATACATTCTATTTTTCAATATCTTATTAACGGATGAAACTGTCCATATATTTACTTTATGCTTTGATGATGCTTTAGAATCTTTATACATACTAGGACTAAGAATATTATTATCATTTAAATAGCTAACAATATCACTTATTCCTTTTCCTGAATATGCCATATTAAACATCATTTTAACATAAGGAGCAACTTCTGGATCAGGTATTAAATGTCCTTTATCTTCTGGATCTCTCATGTAACCATAACAGGGCTTACTTCCAATAAACTTTCCTTGTTCTTTTTTATTGCGTAATATAGAACGAATTTTCTTAGATGTATCTTTACTAGTCATATCATTAAATAACGCTTTAAATGGTGCAATATCATTATTAGCAGTTTCTAAAAATGTATCGACTTGATCAATTATAGAAATATATCTAACATTTTTATTTGGAAAATATTGCTCAACATAATAACCACATTGAATATAATCTCTTCCAAGTCTTGATAAATCCTTCGTGATAACACAGTTTATTTTTCCACTTTCAATATCAGCAATTAGTCTTTTAAATCCAGGTCTGTCAAAGTTAGTTCCAGTAAAACCATCATCTACATATTCATCAATAAAAGTAAACCCACACTTTTTAACATAATCCATGAGTAAACTTCTTTGATTAACAATACTTTCACTTTCTGACTCGTAAGACTTTCCTTCATCACTTTCTGATAATCTTATATATAAACCTACTCTATAAAAATTTGGCGCTTGTGTTATATTGTTATACACTTACTACTCCTTTCACATGTATAACATTCATAAGCATATTCATTATAACACATAACTTAAGATTCTTTCTCTTTAGATAGCATCATTTTTAAATATTCTTCTATCAAATCAACCAAATTTTTATCATTGTCGAAAGTTTCTTTTATATTCATTTTTAAAATCCACCTCCATAAATTTTATGCTTATATTTAGTTAAAAGACTTAATTACTTTACCATATTAATTAATATAGTTTCTAAAACTATCAAGCATGGTGTTGTCACACCCATTTTCTTGTTAGGGCATATCCCTAAAACCCTTTAAAATAGTCTCCGACAGTTTAACTTTTTTTCAAAAAACATTAAAAAAAGAGAAAATAATTTCTCCTATTTAATCTATTTACATTTCAATTTTTTAATTTTAATCCAATAATTTATCACTTCCTTTCTCTTTTAATTATAGAAAAATCACATGAAAAAAGAGAAGTTTTTGCTTCCCTTTCAAACACTCATTTACAATTTTCCTATATTACCATAATAGCACGTTTTAGGCGGACAGTCAACGGACATTTTTAATTTCAAAAATGTAGTTTTGGCCTTAGTTTATAAGGCTTTAAAGAAAATATTTAATTTATTAAAATCATATATTACAAAAAATTTATATAAACATATTTTGCATAAGTCCCTTTTTCAATGATTCCAAATTAGATAATTTTTTACTTTCTAAATCTATTTTTAAATCTATTTTACATAGAATTATTGAAATATCTTCTTGTTCATCTTGGGTATGTATAGCAACTTTAAATAACTCCAAATCTTTTTTTTGAATATTTGGTAACCCACTTCCAACCCTTAATGACATAATCACTTTTTCATAATATTTTAATAATTGAAATAGATATTCATTATTTATATTTATAGGTTCAACAGTGTAACAATGACCTCCACTCCAAAATTTTTCTCTATTAAAATTAACATATCCACAAGAATTTCCACCTTCGCTGATACTTATTGTATTTTCTAAAGTGTTATAATTATCAGTATATCCTGATGGTAACATACCTCCATTTAACATATAATAAATCCCGTTAACTTTTTGGTATTCATTGTTTAATTGTTGACCTTTCTTAATATTACAAATATTTTTTAATAAAGTTGTTGTCAAATTTTTATTATCAAAAAGTTTTTTTGATATGCACATTTTATATAACTTAAGGGCTTCTATTTTTTTAGATTGAAGTTCTATTTTTTTATCTAATAATTCTAATACATTT
>CANQPC010000034.1 GCA_947625625.1 uncultured Bacilli bacterium | reverse complement strand
ATAGTCGCTATTTATTTGCCTATCTTACTAATGCTACTGAAATAGATTTATCTAAGTTAGACACTTCCAAAGCAACTCTCATGACATATATGTTTAGAGGCTGTTCCAATATAACAAATTTAGATTTAAGTAATTTTGATACTTCAAAAGTGACTAATATGCCTAGTATGTTTAATACCTGCCGAAATTTAACAAATTTAGATTTAAGCAGTTTTAATACATCAAATGTAATTAATATGTATGGAATGTTTGATAATTGTAATAGTTTAACAAATCTCGATTTAAGTAATTTTAATACCTCAAAAGTAAATAATATGGCATTTATGTTTAGAGATTGTAATGAATTAATTAATTTAAATGTAAGTAGTTTTGATACATCGAGTGTAACTACTATGCATGGGATGTTTTGGAATTGCCCTTCATTAACGAGTTTAAATTTAGATAATTTTAATACCAAAAGTGTGACTACTATGAGTAATATGTTTCTTAATTGTCAAAACTTAAAAGAACTAGATTTAAATAAATTTGATACCTCAAAAGTAGATAATATGTATCAAATGTTTCATAATTGTGCTAATCTAGAAAAATTAAATATTAAAGGCTTTAATACTGAAAATGTTATTAATATGGCTGATATGTTTGATGGATGCAAAAGCCTAAAAGAACTTGATGTTAGTAGTTTTAATACTGATAAAGTTACTGAAATGAATATTTCAAATAGTAATTATGGTTACGGAGGAATATTTGGAAATTGTTCTAGTTTAAGAAAGCTAGATATAAGTAATTTTAATACTAAAAATATAACAACTATGCGTAGAATGTTTGAAGGATGCACTAATTTAGAGGAATTAATTTTAGGAGATAATTTTGATACCTCTAATGTAACAAATATGGAATATATGTTTTATAATTGTCCTAATCTAAAAATACTTAATTTAAATGGCTTTAATACCAAAAATGTTGAAAATATGATTTACATGTTTAGTGGTTGTACTAATTTAAATGAATTAATTTTAAGTAATAGTTTTGATACCTCTAACGTAACAAATATGAAATATATGTTTAATAATTGTTCTGGTCTCAAAACACTTAATTTGGAAGGATTTAATACTGAAAGAGTTGAAGACATGAATCGTATGTTTAGTAATTGCTCTTCTTTGACAAGCTTAAATTTGCATAAATTTAATACTAAAAATGTAACTGATATGGGTTATATGTTTTATAATTGTTCTTTTTTAACAAGTTTAGATCTAAGCAGTTTTAATATTTCCCAAGCAATTAATATGGATTACATGTTTAATGGTTGCAGAAGTTTAACTGAATTAGATTTAAGAAATATTGACTTTTATAGTGTAACTAATTATGTTAATATGTTTGATGGCGTTTCAACATCTACAAACATATATGTTAAAGATACTACTCAAATAGACTGGTTACTGGAAAGATTCCCTAAGTTTGAAAATATAATAGTTGCTTAAAAATATTATTTATCAATGAAATTAGATAAAAAAACCAAATAATGTAAAAGTTTACATAAATATGAATAAATAAAAAAACATATTTCAAATTATTGACTAACAATATTATTTAATATATAATTGTCTATGAAAGAGTGATAAGATGAGTAAGAAAATATTATTAGTAATATTTGGATTAATTATAATGGCTATGCCTTACGAAGCTAAAGCTAAGACGCTAGGCCAAATGCGTGGAGAGTTAAAAGATTTAGAGGAAAGATATGCTACTGCAAATAAAAATAAGAATTTAACTAGCTCACAAATTAACGAGTTGACAGCGGAAATAAATAGTACGGCCGCTAGTATTAATAAAATAAAAGATGATATAAAGACGGCTGAAAATGATATTACTGACAGTGAAAATAAAATTGAAGAAAAAAGAGAAGAGACTGATGAATTACTTAAATTTCTTCAAGTGTCACAGGGAGAAAATGTTTATTTAGAGTATATTTTTGAGGCTGATTCGTATACTGATTTTATTTATCGTTATTCAGTTGTATCACAACTTACTGATTATAATAATAATTTAATGGAAGAATTGAAAACATTAATTGAAGAACTTGAAAATAAGAAAGTTGAATTAAATAATAAGCAATCTGAATTAGAGAAGAAGAGTTCTGAACTTAGTGATAAAAGAGCTACTTTGAGAGTTAATTTAAGTAATTATCAAGAAGAGGGTACTACTCTCGAACAAGATATTGCCGATATGAAAAAGAAAATTAAAGAATATGAAAATATTGGCTGTAAAGATAATGAAGAAGTGCCAGCTTGTGGTAGCAATAAAGGTGGAATGATTAATGCTACTGGTTGGAATTACCCTTTAACGTGGGGGTGTGTAACAAGTGAATATACTGGTTTTAATGAAAGAGAAGACTGGTCGGGAGGCGGAGGCCATCATGCCATTGACCTCGACTGTGTAAATGAAGGAACTCCTGTCTATGCTGCCGCAAACGGAATTGTTGCGAGAATTGTCTATCGTTCTAGTTGTGGTGGAAATATGGTATGGATATACCACAGTGTCAATGGAAGACCATATACGACTGTATATATGCATTTACTCTCGATAGCGGCTTATGAAAATCAAAGTGTAACTCCTTCTACTGTCATCGGTTATGTTGGAGGAGGATCGACTAGATCTTATGATTCGTGTACGGGGGGAACGCACTTACACTTTGGATTAGCTTACGGACATAATGCTTATGATTTTAATAGCTATTCATTTAATCCGAGAAATATATATAATTTCCCAGCTTTAATAGATAATGGCGGAGGCTACTTTAGTAGGTAAAGAAAGGGCTAACTAAAAGCCCTTTCTTATCGTAAGGAGGAAATATGCACGGACTTAATTATCAAGATGTCGAATATCGTAAAGATAATGGAATGGTTAATAATGAAAAAATAAAATATACACGAAGTATTAAGCAAATAATATTAGATAATACGATTACTTTGTTTAATATTTTAAATATATCTTTAGCAATACTCGTTTTGACGACGGGTTCACTTCAAAATTCGTTATTTGTCGGAACGGTAATGTTTAATACTTTGATAGCTATTTATCAAGAAATAAAAGCTAAAAATACACTTGATAAAATTAAAGTAACTAACCAAGATAAAGTAGTAGTAATAAGAGATAATCAAAAAATAGAAATTGCTAGTAATGAAATTGTCTTAGATGACTTGTTATATATATCTTCGGGAGATTCGATAGTTACCGACCTCGAAGTTGTCAAAGCTGATAATCTCGAAGTTGACGAATCAATTATTACGGGGGAATCGGATGCTCTTCCGAAAAAGAAAGGTGATAAGATAATATCTGGTTCGATAGTAACTTGTGGGAATGCTTATGCTAAAGTAATTAGTGTCGGAAAAGACAATTATGCTAATAACTTGATAAAAGAAGCTGCGGCAATTGAAGATAATTCTTCTTATCTTCAAAATATTATTAATAAAATTTTAAAAATAATAACTATTTTAATTATTCCTGTCGGTCTTTTACTTTTTATAACACAATATTTTTATAGTCATCAGACATATCGTGAAGCTGTCTTAGGAGCTGTAGCGGGAATAGTAGGAATGATACCTGACGGACTTGTTTTACTTACTTCGATAGCTTTAACAGCGGGTGTAGTAAAAATGGCTAAGAAAAAAGTTATTATTCAAAAATTACATGGAATTGAGATTCTTTCTTGTACTGATATATTATGTCTCGATAAAACGGGAACGATTACTGATGGTACTATGGAAGTAGTCGATTTAGTCGTATTAAATAAAAAATTAAATATCGAAGATATTATTGCCAATATCTGTACTGAAGAAGAAAGTAATTCGACTGATATTGCTCTTAAAAAGAAATTTGGGGTAAAAAATAACCTCAATGTTAAAAAGAAAATTCCTTTTTCGTCATCTAAAAAATGTAGTATTACAGAAATAGATGATACTAAATATTATCTAGGGGCTTTAGAGTATATAACTGATAGACATATTACTGATTATGAAGAATTATCTGAATATTTAGAAAAGGGTTACCGTATTATTACTCTTGCAAGAGGAGAAGATGAGATAGAAGTAGTAGCGTTTATCATCTTAAAAGATAATATTAGAAAAAATGCTAAAGAGACACTTGATTAT
The DNA here is from genome assembly GCA_947625625.1 of uncultured Bacilli bacterium. Classification (GTDB taxonomy): domain Bacteria; phylum Bacillota_I; class Bacilli_A; order RF39; family UBA660; genus CAG-302. The sequence goes on along the minus strand of CANQPC010000034.1, from coordinate 2,727 downwards.
TTTAAAAAACAAAATGTGAATATTAAAATTATTTCGGGAGATAATCCTATTACTGTTTCTAATATTTTAAAAAGTTTAGATTTTAAAGATTATGATAAATATATCGAAGGAAAAGAATTACCTAATGATTATGATGAACTTGTCAAAGTAGCTCATGAAAAGACTATCTTTGGAAGAATGACACCTAAGCAAAAGCAAATTGTCATTAAGGCTTTAAAAGAAGATAGTACTGTTTCAATGATAGGTGATGGAGTAAATGATGTTTTAGCTCTTAAGGAAGCCGACTGTGGTATAGCTTTAATGAGTGGTATCAATGCCGCTAGAAGTGTTTCGGAAGTTGTTCTTACAACTAGTGATTTTTCTGTTTTACCAGAAGTCGTTAATGAAGGAAGAAGGGTAGTTAATAATATCGAAAGAGTATCTTCTATGTATCTAATAAAGACAACTTATTCTCTTTTACTTTCCCTTGTATCGATTATTTTAACTTATGAGTATCCTTTTTATCCTATACAGCTTTCATTAATTGGAACTGTCTGTGTCGGTATACCATCTTTCTTTTTAGCTCTAGAACCAAATTATACTAAAGTAACAAAAGATTTTCTATATAAAGTTTTTCGAAATGCTCTGCCAAATGGAATAACAGTTGTTTTAAATATATTTATTGTCATCATGTTTTGTAGTATTTTCCATAAGAATTTTGAAAGTTACCGATTAGTAATTGTCTGTTTGACAGGATTTATTACTTTAAGGTTACTTTATACGATATGTAAGCCACTTAACCTATGGAGAAAAATCTTACTTGTATTTTGTACGATATCATTTTATGAATTATTATTTTTACTTCCAGACTTGTTTTTAGTTTCAAAATTTGGTATAGTAAGTATTGTTTTTATTTCTCTTATTGGTTTTATAGATACTTATATTATTGATTTTTTTGAAGAATTGTACGATACAATTATATTTAGAATAAGAGGTATTATAAATGAAAGAAAAAAAAGAAAGAAAGAAATTAAATATTCCTAGAATTATATGGGTAACTGGTGTCTATCTAATTTTAATTATTGTTTTAGTATTAGTAGTTATCTATAAAGTAAAATACGAAGGGTAGATGATAATATGTTTGTCGATGAAGTTGTTTTAAATGTCGAAGCTGGTAGTGGTGGCAACGGATGTATGGCTTACCGTAGGGAAAAGTTTGTTCCTATGGGTGGCCCTTTTGGTGGCAGCGGTGGTAAAGGAGCTGACATTATTTTTAAGGCTGATTCGGGACTACATACGTTAATTGATTTACGTTATCAAAAAAAGATTAAAGGAACAAATGGTAATAATGGTGAAGGAAAAGGTAAAAATGGTAGTAATAGTGAAAATATTATTATAAAAGTTCCTGTCGGTACCACTATTAAAGATGTCGAAACGGGAGTAATAATTGCCGATTTAGTCAAACCGGGAGGAGAAGCAATTATTGCCTATGGCGGAAGAGGAGGAAGAGGAAACGTAAGTTTGGCTACCCGCAGTAACCCATGTCCTTCTTATGCTGAAAAAGGAGAACCAGGCGAAGTAAGAAATATTAAAGTAGAACTTCGAATGATGGCTGATGTCGGTTTAGTTGGAATGCCCTCTGTTGGAAAATCGACAATTTTATCGATGATTTCGAATGCTAATCCTAAAATAGCCCGCTATCATTTTACGACATTATCACCTAATTTAGGAGTCGTAAAAACAAAAGATAACGATTTTGTCGTCGCGGACCTTCCGGGTTTAATTGAAGGAGCAAGTTCGGGATTAGGACTCGGCCATAAGTTTTTAAAACATATCGAAAGAACTAAAATAATAGCTCATGTTATCGATATGGCTGGAGAAGAAGAGAGAGACCCTTACGAAGATTATGTTGCTATTAGAAAAGAACTAGAAAATTTTAGCCCTAAATTACTTACTAAACCGGAAGTAATTATTGCTAATAAAATGGATGGCCCTAATGCTAAAGAAAATTTAGAGAAATTTAAAAGTAAAATTCAGAATAAAGATATTTATGAAGTTACCGCTATTATAGGTGAAGGATTAGATGAAGTTATAAATAAGTTATCGGAGATGACTAAAACTTTACCTAGAGATGTTTTATATGATGAGAATATTCAAGAAAGTCATGTTTTATATAAATTCAAAGAAGAGAAAGCATTTACTATTTTTAAAGATAATGATGTCTATGTCGTAAAAGGAGATAATATTGAAAAATTATTTAAAATGACAAACTTTAATACGGAAGAAGCTTACGAAAGATTCTCTAATAAATTAAGAAAAATGGGAGTTGATGACGAACTTATGAAAATGGGTATTAAAGAGGGAGATACTGTTAGAATTCTCGATTTTGAATTTGAATGGACGAGATAGTTAAGATATTGATTAAAGATTAAATTTGTGATAAAATTAATATGTAATAAAGATAGAAGGAAGGTGACTCTCTCATGAATAAAAGAAGTATTAACTGTAAGTTAACATGGGGGGGGCTCAATCTTTATAATATAATATTTTATAGTATTAAAAACTATGAAAAAGAAGTAGGTAGTATAAACTTATTTCCTTTCTTTCATAGTCTTTTTCTTTCTTTTAGGAAGGTGATACTATATGAATAAAGCAAAATTATATATGTTTGTTTGTATTAGTATATTAGTCTTTTCCATAAGTGGTAGTTTAGCATGGGTAATATGGAGAAGTACTACGAATGCTATA
>CANQPC010000033.1 GCA_947625625.1 uncultured Bacilli bacterium | reverse complement strand
ATCATGCTAGCAAGTTAAACGAACACTGACATGACATATTAGTGGTTAGCTATATTTTTTTACTTTGCAACAGAACCCTTTAAAGACTAACTGTCTTGGTGAGAAGATAAGCTGGGTTTCTTAACTATAGTGCAAAATAAAGTCTAAAACAGGTACAATATAGCGTCTAACATGACAGACTGGGAATAAACTATTGAACTTTATACACGAATGGACGGAAGACTACCTTCGAAAATCCCAGCTTCAGATGAAAAAAATCAGAGGCGCTGACCTGATTATCATCGACGACTTAATGTATATGGCCATGGATCAGAATGAAGCCAATCTCTTTTTTCATCTGGCGAACCATTTTTACGAAAGGAGCGCTGTCATACTCACCTCAAACAAAGGAACTGAGGAGTGGGGAGAATTACTGGGAGATCAGGGGATTACAACAGCGATTTTAGATCGCCTGCTCCATCGTTCTGAAGTCCTTCACTTGGACGGCGACAGTCATAGAATTAAACATCGGAAAACATTGTTCCAAGCAAAAAGTGTTCAGAATTAATGAGCGGAAAGTGTTCAGAACCACTTGACGGTTACAGTAATTCAGATAGTACCAATTGGGAAAGGGAAACGTTCTGATAAAGAAGTATACAAGAACGCTATTCAACGATTAAAAGAAGAGGAATAACATGACGTCCTACCAATCAGTCTATGGGTAACGCTAAAGAAACTATCTTACCGATAATAGAACTAAACTACGAGAATCTTAAAAATATAGAAAGTAAGACATCGTGAAATTCGCGTTGTCTTTTTTATAATTTCAAGAGTATTACTTATATCACTAATATGTAACTCATATAATGAATACCACGCAGCATGTAAAGTATGGCATAAAAATTTCGAATCGCATTTTACCAGTATATTAGTACATTTATACTACATATATTTAACGCTAATAACTTGTGAATATCATGTTGTACCGTTAGAACATCCAGTGGAGGACATAGTGGAGAAATTTGAAGTATGTAATACTTAAGGTAGACCTTAAAGAAAATAAGAAAGGAATGAACTAATTGATAAGTTTACCTAGTTATAAATATGAAGATATAGAGACATTATTTGCCAGTTTTCAAGAGACCTTAAAGCCTAAAAAAAATGGTGCGGAAAGATTTAGTGATCTAACAACAGAAGATGAAAAAGAATATACAGAAATAATAAGATGGATGAAAGATAAAGGATATTATATTAAACAATTTCCGAATATGATTCAAAAGCAGCAAAACTTTAAAAGTTTTGCATATGATGAGATAAGAAGTTATATCAGAGTTAATAAAGGCTATGAAGCATCAGATTCTATACCTTGGGCAGAACGTAGGGAGCTAATCACAGACTTGAAATTGTGCAATAGAAGTGATTACAGTTCATTTAATGTGAATAAAGATCTAGCGCATATAATCAAAAATATTTCGAATGGTAGGGGTTACTTAGATACACAAACGATAGATGACCAATTAGCGACTTTGTGCAATTGCATTGAATACTTCTTAAAAGAAAAAAATAAATTTAAAGAGGTTTCTCCAGAATTATTCTATGGTTTTCTAGATAATAATGATTTAAAAAAATTTAGACAAGACACACAAATTTTTAGACATGCTACTAAAGATACTTTGGAAGAAAGAAGATTTTGGAATGATAATAAGAAGAAGTTTTATATACGGTTAGGAATAAATATGGTCACCGAAATTCATCAAAAAAGTAAAGAATAACAATCATATTAATTAGTATTACACTACAATATTAAAAAGTGTTGTTGTGGGAGGGATTTTTGGTATATTCTTTGAATAAATAAGACTTATATCTTCATTTAAAAATCGACTATAGCTATCATGTTAATTCCACGCAACGACCGCTAAAAGAAAAAGATTTAAAATTTTTGTAAATATAAAGGGAAATAACATGGATAGAGAATAATGGGAAGTTAAAAGATCTGAGATGAAAATCGTTATATTGTGATTATGAAGACGATAATCGTATAATTCCAGGTGAATATATTGATGAACATTTTTCAAGAGACATACTTTTATTTGCAATTGAATTTTTTGACGATAATTTAGTAGGATATAGTAGCTACTTTATTGAGAAATCGAAAATAACTGACGAAATTTTTGAAAACTTATCAATTAATTAAATATAAGTAGTAAAATCTTGAATGATATAATTTGATAAAAGACGTTATAATATCCAAATTAGAAAGGATAGATTAGTATATGGATTTTTACAATGTGAACGATTACTTACCCTCATCATTAAAACGGAATACTTCGGGTACTGATGAATATCTTACTTTTAAAGAAAGTTTAAGTAGATTAGTAAAAGATACAAATGTGAATGAATCAGAAGAATTTAATAAGAATATCCTTAGTGAGTTTCTAAAAGTCAATCTTATCAATAATTATGCTATTAATACAAAAGGTCGTACAGATTTAGCAATATATAACACTAATGATTACTACTCTGATGTAGGAGCAATTATTGAGATCAAACGAAGTAGCAATAAGGCAGAAATGATGAGTACTGATAGAATTAACGTAAAATCTTTACAGGAACTCATTCTATATTATCTAAGAGAAAGAGTAACATATAATAATTTAAAATTAAAAAGACTTATTATAACAGATATAGATAATTGGTTTGTCTTTGATGCTACAGATTTTGAAAAACATGTATATAATAACAAAAAACTAATTAAATACTATAATCAATTTGTTGAAGGACAATTAAGTGGTATAAGCACTGACTTTTTTTATAAAGAAATAGCGAAACCTTTCATAGATGAAGAACTACAATACAGCAAAATACCCTGCTTACACTTTACACTAAGTGAATATACTCGATTTCTCGAAGAAAAAAATTATAGTCGAAAACTAGATTCATTACGTTTAATCTTTTCTCCATTTTTCCTTTTGAAAAAGCCTATTCCTAGAAACAAAAAAAATATAGATAAGAACTTTTATGATGAGCTTCTATACATACTTGGATTGAGAGAAGTTAAGAAAAAAGAAAAGAAAATAATTGCTCGCTTGGATTCTAAAGATCGACAAGCAGGTAGTTTAATAGAAAATATTATCTCAGAAATCAATACATCAAATAAATTAGACAATGTAGATTTTATTTATAGATATGGAAAAACAAAGGATGAACAGCTTTTTAATATTGCATTACAGCTAGTTATTACGTGGATAAATCGCGTTTTATTCATTAAGTTGCTTGAAGGGTTTTTAAAAGATATAAATAATAATAAAGAAAATAAATCGTTCTTTAATAAAAATAATATAGAGAACACTTATGATTTACATTCACTATTTTTTGAGGTCCTAGCTATCCCCTCCAAGGAGCGAGCTACTCATATAAAGCAATCTTTCAAATCCGTTCCTTATTTAAATAGTTCGTTATTTGAGTTAACAAAACTAGAGCAAGAAGTTTTCTCTATTAATTCATTACAGAACATTCAAATGCAAGTATACAATAAAACTAAACTACGTTATAAAGCTAGCGGGCCTGTCCGATTTACAGATTATTTGATGGATTTCTTTGGTTACTATAGTTTTAGTGATAAGAAAATGGGTTCTGATCATTCGCAAATTATAAATCCTGCAATTCTTGGGTTAGTTTTTGAAAAGCTAAATGGGTACAAAGATGGTTCTTATTATACACCTGCGAATATTACATCACTCATGACTAACGATACTATAGAACTTGCTGTAATTGATAAATTTAATGAAAAGAAAGGGTTAGAATGTCAGTCATTAATTGATGTATACAACAGCATTGATAACATCCCTGAAGCCAATTCAATTATTGAATCCATTAAGATATGTGATCCTGCCGTTGGTTCTGGCCACTTTTTAATATCAGCGTTAAACAAACTGATATCTATTAAACATGAGCTAGGAATTTTAGTGGATTCTAATAATAAAAGAATTAAGGATTATATATTTAAAATTTCAGATGATGATTTGATTATTTTAGATAACGATGGTGAATTTCAATATAATCCAGATTCTATTGAGAGCCAAAGGTTACAAGAAACAATGTTTAAAGAAAAGAAGAATATAATTGAGAAATGTTTATTCGGTGTTGATATTAATCCTAACTCTGTTAACATTTGTCGTTTACGTTTATGGATTGAACTACTAAAAAGTTCGTATTATGACCCTAAGAAGTCAGGTGTTGATTTTGTATCTTTACCGAATATAGATATAAATATCAAGGTCGGAGATTCTTTACTAAGTGCTTATCCCGTAGATAGTAACGTAGGTGACTTTACAAAAGGTGCAAAATTTAAAGTAGAAGAATATAAAGCCTTGCAAACACAATATATTAATGCAAGTAGTAAAGAAGAAAAAAGGAATTTAGATAATGCTTTAATAAAAATTAAAGAATCTTTTAAAAATGTAATAAAATCTGAACGTAATTTACAAATCAAGAAAAACAAGATTAATGAAAAAATTTATCATCTAGATAAACAATTAACACTGTTTCAGTTAGAGTCTAAAGCGAGTATAAACAAAGAAAGAAAAGCACTAAGAAAAGATTTAAAAAAAATAGAAACAGACCTAGCTTTAATAGAAGAAAGAAAAAATATAGAAAATGTATTTGAGTGGCGTTTTGAAATTCCTGAAATATTGGATAATGAAGCAAAATTTATTGGGTTTGATATTATTATAGGTAACCCACCTTATTTCAATCTGGAAAAAGAATCAAGAGAACTATATGAATCAACCGACTCTTTTTCAAAAGTGAAATATGGTAAAACAAATATAAGTTCTGTATTTATCTATCTCGGTTTATTTAAACTCTTGAAACCTGGTGGCTATTTTAACTTCATTGTTCCAAAAGGATTATCATATGTGAGATCATGGTGGAAAATTAGAGAATTAATATTGAGAGATAGTAAATTATTAGCGAGTTATGATGTAGGTAAAGCATTCGATGGTGTTGGATTGGAACAAATTATTGTGTTTGCTAAAAATGAAAAACCTAATAATCAGTTAGTAAAAGTGCAACGAAAAGAAGAAGAACCATTTTTATTACCTCAGTTGTATTTGTATGAAAAAAATAGAATTCTTCATTCTTTAACAGAAGAAAGAAAATCTGTTATCGATTATATTGAGCAGGATACTTTTAAGCTTTCAGAAATAGCGACATTTCCTAGAGGGAAGGCAAGAGAGAAGAATATTATATTCTCTAATCAAGAAACAGAAATGAATACTCAATATCTTGGTGGTATAAATATTGAACAATTTAATACTAAAAATAACAATGTACGTAAACCCGATTATTATATTAATAATAGTGATTTAAAAAAAGTGAAAATCCATGAAGATGGTTATACTAACCGTAAGATAATATATCAAAATCTTATGTCGAGTAAACCTAGGATAGTTGCGACAATTGATCAAGAAGAACGACCTAATGATGACACTGTAAATAACCTGTTATTAAACAATGAGTCATTTACTTATGAATATATTGTTGCTATTCTTAATTCACATTTAGCGACTTTTTATCTTAAGTATATGGTGATTAATAATGCTGAATTAACCGTACATTTGGATGGGCAATATGTTGGTCAAATACCTATTAAATGTCCAACTGAGGAAGAAAACAAGAAAATTACTGAACTAGTAAATATATTATTAATAGACTATAGCGTTGAAATTCATAATCAACTTAATTCAATGATATATAGTATCTATAAATTGAAAGAAAACCATATAAAATTAGTCATGGACAGCATTTGATACTATAAAATTCAACCACTCCTCGCATTAAGAACGTGCGTTCGTATAATGAGGTATAGGAGGGATATAATGGTAATCAATTATCAAGAAAATCTTCCAAATATTAATATACCTCAAGGTAGAGAAATGGTAAAATGGCAAATTTTTAAAACGATGCCTGAACAATATGAAAATAAAGTTAGATTAATGGATAATAATATTAAATTTGAAAATATCATTGAATAAGAGTATAGGAATTCGCTACTAGTCAGATGGTTTTGAATTTCTTTAGAATGTAGACTGGAAAGTATAAACGGAGAAACACAAATGATTTTGATAAAAAATATAGTGAAAACGGAATACATCAGATTTATATCTGGTGTATTCCGTTTTTTTATTCGTTCAGTTCCCTCACTCTTACTCGTGTGTAGATGTATTTGTTTACTTGTGCATCCTATCAAATTCTTCACTAATTGCAACACCAAGCACTACGTGTACCTGCGGTAGTGTTGCAATCAGCTTCGGATTTGATATTGACGGATGCGTAAACAAAATACATTCACACACTCGATTAAAAGAGTGTAGTAGAAAAAATAGGAGCTGTTAAATATGCACAAAATTTATTCGTTATTATCCAAGAAAGCCCAGGCGTATGTTGAAACAATGGAACTAAAAGAAGTGTTGAACATACTATTTTTCATGAACAATGAAAATTTCACAAGAAGAGATAAAGAAAAATTAATTGCTGTTCATGAAACAATTCTCGAATATAATACTAAAGAAGATATTAAAGAAATCAGAAGTCCAAAAGAAGCTTATGACTTTTTAAAACCAAAATTCATAGGAAATGAACAAGAAGAATTTCATGCGATATTCCTTAATACAAAAAATAGAATTATCCATACAGAAATGGTTTTCAAAGGCTCAATAAATACTTGTATTGTAGACCCAAAGTGCTTATATAGTAGAGCATTGAAATGTTCGGCATCAGCAGTCATTGTCGCACATTCGCATCCCAGTGGAGACCCAACACCCTCTAACGAAGATATTGAAGTCACAAAGAGATTGAAAGAAGTAGGAGAAATCGTAGGTGTAGTCTTTTTAGACCATATTATACTAGGCGATAATAGCCACATATCTTTAAAGGAAACACATTTTTTCTAAAACAATAGACCGCTAGATGAGCGGTCTATATAATTTTGTACACATTAGATCTAATTTGTATTTACATCAACATTGAGGAAACGATACTCTGCAGTAACGCTTGCAGAGTATCGTTTCTTTTTTCCGTTCAGTTCCTTCACTCTTA
>CANQPC010000032.1 GCA_947625625.1 uncultured Bacilli bacterium | reverse complement strand
TAAGCAAAGACCACAACATATAGAAAGGGTTTTTGCGGATGGGAAGATGAAGTATGGATTAAGGAAAACATACTTTAGAAAAAAAGAAAGAGTCCACCGAGAGTTGACTCTACTTTATGCATGTATGAATCTTAAGAAATTTGCATTACATCACCATGTATAATCTAGGGATAACCCTAGATTATTAGTTTCTACATACAAAAAGACAAATAAGTAATTTTATTTACCTATTTGTCAACAGTCTGAGACAGATAACATCTGTCTAAATAACCTAAAATGGTAGCGTGGGAGGGGATCGAACCCCCGACCTTTCGGGTATGAACCGTTGGAAAATATTATCAATTGAAATATTAAATCATTGCAATATAAAGATTAAGTTGACTTTGAACGAATTTAAACATATTACAAAGTGATATAAAATATCACGACTTTACATACATTATGTCACATCTAATGTCACAATTATTGAGATAGAGCATTAATACCATTTATACACAATTTGGGGGTTATATACTATTTGTAAATGTTCTATATAAAAGACCTATGAAAAAAATCATAAGTCTTTTTAAAAGTTTACAAAGGATTTGAAAAGGAGCATTGTGATATACCACATTAACATTATATTAATGAACTTTCAAAACAATAAAAGAGTAAGTATTTCTACCTACTCTTTATTTTTTTAGTCTTAGTTTTTAATAATTTTTGTATAGCCATACAGCACCTGATGGTAATATATATCCATTTCCAACCTTAGGACATCCATATCCATAAGTACTATTATCGGGACAATGAGTCATAGAATATGGGACATAAATCCCAACACTATTCATATTCCCATCATAAACTTCTTCATAACCCATCCAGTCGATACATTTGTTATCTCCAAAATGGGCATTACATTGTGCTAAATAACCAGGTGTAACACTTCGTGACATACTGTTCATTTGATTTAAAGCACTTTGAAGTCTTGCTGAACTATATCCTCCAGGTCCCCAATATGCAAATAATTGATTTTGACTAACTACTGTTCCCCCTGATGTACGTAATGGTCCAGATGAAGCTCCTCCAGCACTACCGCCAGAGTTTCCTCCTGAGTAACCTCCAGAACTACGTCTGTAAGTTCCACCACTACGACTTCCACCAGAGTAGCCAGTGTTACCACCGGTTGCTATTTCTTCTGGTTCTTCAACAGGTTTTTCTTTGACAATTAGTTTTACCTTTGTAGGCTCACTAACGTTTTTTGACGGGTCTTCCACAACAACTAATAGTTCATGCTCTCCGACCAATTTATCCTCGTCAGTAAGCTCATATTTCTCGTATTTACTAGCTTTGTTTTTCTTAGAAGTATCCTTAGATTTAGCTTTTACCTCTTTAACAAAGTATAAATCTCCGTGTGTTCGGTTAGAAGAATCCTCGTATTTTTCTAAGAACATATCAGCTTTAATCTCATCACCCTCGATAACTTCTACTGTTTCCTTAGCAATAAGTTTAGGAGCTTTTGTATCTTCTAGAACAAGTTTGCTTTTGAACGTTCTACCGTCTTTTGAATAAATCTTAACGTCATAAATATAGACATCGATTAAACGAACATCTTTAGTATAACCTTTCTTAAGAACATACTCAGGTTTTTCCTCAGTACCTTTCTTGTCACAAGCTTCGTCTCTGTCTACTTCATTTCCTTTTGAATCTAAGTAAACTTCGACAGTAGCTAGTTCTTTTTTATTTTTTACATTTTTATTTGTATTAGTATACTCAATCTTTTTTATTTCAAGATTTCCTCGTTTTTCGATGAATCGTTTTTCAAGGTCCTTTGTTGAGGTACCAGATTCCAAAACAACTTGGTCTCTTACTATGACTTTATCTGTATTGGCTTTTATTGTTAAGCAAGAAATAATAACTATTACTACGACTACTAATACAATTGGTATTATGAAAAATATCTTCTTATAATCTTTTTTGTCTGTTTTATTAGCCTTACTTTCTTTACCCTTAGAATTTTTTTTCTTTTTCTTAGATTCATTCATAATTTCATCAACTTCTTTTTGATTATGAACTACATTATTATTTTTTCTTTTCATTCTTTTCCACTTCCTACTACTATTATTTTATATTTTTATTCGTCAGTTGGTCGAATAGCTCCATCCAGCTGATGGTCTTCTTCATAACTTATTTGAGAACTATCTAATCTTTTCCAAGGGTTTGAACTTAGCATTAACCATAAATTATCTTGGTCGTAATCTTGTGAAATATGCTCTAAAGTATCGTTATCTTTAATTAAGAAGATTTCTGGATAAGTTTCAAAACCCTTAGCAATTACCTTGATGGCTTTCTGATTCTCATAAGTAGTTATTTCATAAGTTCCCTCTATGTGTGAAATACCATTTGTCATATTGATTTGTCTAAAGAAAGTTTTATCTTCTTTGAACTCAAAAAAATCATTATATAGACCAGTATATTCGTTAATAATTGCTCCGGAAAAATATCCTGTAAATGTTTCTTCTTTCTTTGTTTCTTCTTTTATCTCCTGTTTCTGTGAATCATGGTTGCTAGAATCTGCCTTATTTTGTTCTTTATTACTACTGCAACCTGTTAACGTTATTAAGCATAACATCAACAATAAAAATATTTTTTTCTTTTCCATTCTTTACATCTCACTTTCTAAACATTTCTTAATTATCTTATCATTGCACTCTTTTTATAGCAATATATTACCATAAAATAATAATATTGTAAATCCTATTTGACTAAATATATTAGGCATTTTACCTAACATAGTCAAGTTTATTATAAACGATTATTTTGAGAGAATATACTCATAGTATTGGGCTTTTTGCCCAAAATAACTGGGGAGGCTTTAAAATGAGATTAGAAAAGAATGAGAGAAAATTTAAAGATAAAGAGACAATAAAAATGGTCTCACGTAACATTGCATTTTACAGAAAACACCATCGTAATCCTAAATACTTTAACAAACAATTAACTCAACTTGCATTAGCTGAAGAAATCTTGGTTTCCCGTTCATTGATTAGTTCAATTGAAAGTGAGGCGTTCTTCGTTGAGTTCTCTTTACCAGTTGTGAATCGGTGTTCAAAGGTTTGCAACATTCCTTTACATTGGTATTTCCTACCCGAGCCACCTAAAGAATTCTATCAAAATAAAGATTAGGAAAGTCTAACGCATTTTGCTTTCAAGCTCAAATAAAAAATACCAATTTTAACTAAAAAAGCACTTAAAGTAAGCACTTTTTAGCCAAACTATATATCAATATACTAAATTCATACTTATAGACTATGAATATGCTTTTTTCGTTTGCTCTTACGACTAAAATTACTATAAATAGACATTTTACCCCCAACCCTTTAGCATTTTTCCTTAACTCTTACATTTAAGACAAATAAAAAACTCCAAGTAAGGAGTTTTTTTATGCCAAGTCAATCCACTCTAAAATCGACTCGACAATCAATATTTTTTCTTTAAATACAGAAATTTTGAAATCATCTTTAAGAATTTTTTTGACTTTTTCTGCCATAGCCTTATTGATTCCTATATAGAAAATTCTTTTGTTTTTAATATTTCGATACATTGAATTTATTTCTACTTCTTGGTTGCTTGATAAAGACATTATTTCATGTAAAGCTAATTCTGTATCTAATAGTCGTTCTTCTCTTGCTTGACAGCACAAGAGAATATTATTTTTTTTGTTGCTCATAGTAACATAACCTCCTCAAAAATCCATAAAACACCTTACTTTATTATATTATACTTAACAAAAGATTATCTATATTACGGATTGTAAGTCTCTTTTGTAATTTTGTTTAGGAATCTTTTTTCATCAGTGATTACAAAAGTATCTGAATGGTCGGGTTTTAAACTTGGATTACCAATTACATGAGTCTTTGCGGTATCATATCTCAAATCCTTATATTCCGTTGGTCTTTCGATACCACGACTACACGAATATAAACGAGAATTACTTTTCATGAGGTTATAACGAGCTCCCTTAACAAACTTCTTTTTCTTTGTTCCTCCACGTGGACCATAAATAACTTTAGTTACAGGTTCACTTAATTCTTTTAAGTCTAATTCACTATTTTTGACTTCGTAAACCGACATATCAGTGAAATATGAGCAAAAGTATGCTCCGAAATTTGATACATTTTCATTTAATTTTTTCGTCTTAGTAAAACCATGTCCCCATAATTTTTGAATCTGTGTGTTCGGTATGAAAACTTCCTCGTTATCAAATATAAGAAGTGCATGAATATGAAAGCTACCTCTACCTTGGGGTTCATATATAACAATATACTCGAATTCTTCAAAATGGAACTTCTTTTTCATTTTATCAGCTTTTAGTCTTCTTAAGAATACTTTAAAATCATTTGTTAATAATTTTTGATTAGTCATCTTCTTTTTGTATGTTAGAGTCAAGAATCTACATTTCTTTGGCTCTTTGGTATTTGAAGTTATAATATTTCTAAGTCTAGCCATACTTCTTCGAGCTGAAAGTATATTATCAGCCCGATTTTGTTTATGCTTGAATTTTCTAACTTCACCAGTTTTTAAATCTATGTATTCGTCTTTATTTAATTTCCTAATTGGTGCTTTTCTATTTTTATATTGGGATTTAGTTACAATGAAACTATCTCCACATTGTGTAACGTTGACAATGTCGTTATCAGCGATTTTTTCATTTTTCATCTTTATAAACATTTATTTTACCTCCTTAATCAATTCCAAATGTTCTAAAGTGTTATTATTATCAAGTCAACCCCAACTCGGGAATTTCACCCGATATTGAGACAAAATGTCAAAATATTCATTAGCGCTAATGTCTCTTGACTATCCCATTATATAAAAAAGTTTTCTCAAAAATAGCCATATCTTCGGTAAATCATCGAAATTCAAAATAAAATAGCCGTATAAAGGCTATATTAATCAAAGGAAAACTTGAGATAAAAAAATTGTAAAAAAAAAAGAGAGACTTAATAATTTCTATTTAGTCTCTACTTTTTCCTTTGATAAGCTCTATCTCGTTCATTATCACATTTCTTGGAACAAACCTGCTTTCCATTTTTGACACGATATAATCTACCACATACTTTACATAGACTTAATTTTTTATGTTTGTTTATGTAGCAAAGACAATTCTTTGTCTCAAAGATAATAGGTAAAATAAGTTCCTCCGTAAATATTACCATTGAAAATGAATCGTCTTGTTCTTGTGAAAAAACTAAGTTAAATCTTGCAATGTCATATTTCTTGTACTCTTCCAAATAATCATCTAAATAAGAGAGAACACTATTAGTATAATCATACCAATGATGATAGTATCTTTTCATAAAATTAAATGCCATGTCTGATGACTTAGAAGTTTCAAAGATTAACGAAATTAGACAAAGCTCCCAAGTTCGATAAATAAAGATAATAAAATCTAAGTAATTATCTTCTTTTCCAAACGGAACGTAATCATATTTATTGCAAAATCTTTCTAACTGTTTCTCGATTCTAGAATCAATTATCTTGTCTGAGTATTTTTTCATCGTTTTCTGGAAATGGTTTAGCCTCAATCTTTGATTTATTTTTCTACCTATTTTTAAAACAGAATCTAACATTGAACTAGAATCATATTCTATATATGCTCCCGATGACAAGATATTAGTAGCTTCCTTGCTACCAATTCTTATTCTATTTCTTGCTACCACATTATTATTTTTGTTTTTCACATTAATAACCATTGAAAAGTTGGTAGGAACATACCCCCAACTAGACATTGCTCCATTTTTTTTTAAACAAATTCTCCTATCTTGTCTTCTTTTAGGAATTACAACCTTAAAATCGTCAGTTTTCAAAAAATTATCCATATTTTCAACCTCATTTCTCGGAGATTTCCCGAAGATTTCCCAAATATCAAGACACTCCTATGCTAAAATCAAAGACAGTTCAGGAAAAAACTCGAGAGTTTTCCTGAAAAAATAAGATGAAAAAAAGCTTTTATTTCGTCCGATACTATGGAGGGATATATATATGAATATTATAAACCATTACGAACAAAAAGAAAAGACAATCGAACAGAAAATAATTGTAAATATTACTGAGGTTTCTAGTTATTTAGATGTATCAGTATCCGAAATAAGAAAACTCGTTAGATTCGGGGAAATACCTTATTTTAGAGTTGGTAATCGTATTAAATTTGATTTAAAACAAATTAATGCTTGGATTGAAGAATCAGAAAAAAACGAAAAAAGAAAATACAATCTATGGCTAGAATAATTAGCGGGTTATATGCTACAATATAAATGTATAAATGGAGTATATAACCCTTAATGAAGAAAGGAGAAAGTTATTATGAAAAAAAGTAATAAGGGTTATAAAAAAATTGGTACAAAAAATGGATTAACCATATACGAAACATATATAGAGTGTGGCTTTGACAAGATAACAGGTAAAAGGAAAAGGATTCGTAGGAGACATATAGGTAATAGGGAAAGTGCTGAATTATGGTATGCTGATTTAGTTAAGAAATATTATCATAAAACGAATAAAATTAATTTAACTGATATGACTTTTAGAGAATATAGTGAATTATTTATAAACAACTATTGCATACCTCATGTTAGTAGAATTACAACAAAAGATTATAAGCAAATGTTAAAAAGTATATTACCTTTTATTGGAAATGTTAAATTAAACAAAATAACTACCTTTATGTTAGATACCATGTACCAGAAATTGAAAATAGGGAAAAATGGTAATGAATTATCGTCAAAGACAATGTCACACTACTATAATTTAATGAGTGTTATGTTAAAACAGGCAAAAAAATGGAAATTTATAGAGAATAATCCAAACGAAGACGCCTCTAGGCCTAAAGTCGAAAAGAAAAAAAGAAGATTTTATAATAGAGAGCAAGTAGAGTTACTATTCAAATGCTTGGAAAATGAAAATATTAAGTATAGGACACTGATAACGTTAGCTCTTGTTAGTGGTGCCAGAAGAAGTGAATTATGTGCAATTCGTTGGAGTGATGTCGATTTTGAGAATAAAACTATTTTTATTGATAATTCACTAAAAATAATAGACGGAGAAGTTGACGAGGAAAAGGCAAAAACACCATATTCTGTAAGATATGTTAATATTGATGACGTGACAATGCAACTATTAAAAGAATATAAAAAATGGCAAGATGAATATATATGTAATATGGGAGAAAAATGGCTTGGGACTAATAGAGTTTTTACATCTGTAAGAGGTAAACATATGCACCCAGATACTTGTAATAAAATTTTACAAAAAATCATTGCTAAATATGGATTAAAAAAAATATCGTTCCATAATTTGAGAGCAACTTGTTCAACCCTTTTAAATAGTGAAGGAGTTGACCCAGTTACGATTAAAGAAAGATTAGGACATTCAAATGCTCAAATCTCTATGGATTTATATACAGGTTCACTCGAAAGCAACAAAAAAGCAAGTGCAAACATTTTTGCCCAGATACAACATAATAATTAAAATGGCAGTATAATTATTCAAAATGTCACACTTTTATGTCACACACATCAAAAAAAGAGTGTCGTTTTGACACTCTTTAATTTTCTATGGTAGCAAGAGAGGGACTCGAACCCCCAACATTCCGGGTATGAACCGGACATTCTAGCCAGTTGAATTATCTTGCCATATGGTCTTGTCATATCGAGTAGTCCAACAGGTATGAACCGAACGCTCTAGCCAGCTGAGCTACCACGCCAAAACAATCAAACAACATTATAATAACATATTTATTTTTATTTTACAACATTTTTTAAAATTTTATGAATACA
>CANQPC010000031.1 GCA_947625625.1 uncultured Bacilli bacterium | reverse complement strand
GAATTTTTACCAGAATTATTTTGCTATTTAATGGTAAACTAGAAATCGGTTTTTTAAAGAAAAAATCATTGTAAAGTTTTAATTTATAAGATTTTACAATGATAAAAAATTTAATTTATAATTTTAACCTGTATAAATACTAAATTTATCACTTATAGGTTTTTTAGTTTCTGTTTCACATAGCAATATCTTTTCCATAGGTTTACCACTATAAGTACTAAAAGTATTTAAATTTAGTTGTTTTACTACCTTACTAGATAATTCATTACTATTCGCTCCTTTCTCAACTATTTTAGAGTATATTCTCGATACCTGTAACACATTTCTCGATAAAATATCTTTATTATTCCTTTTGTTAATTTCAATATTCACATAACTATTATCATTAAGTTTAATAAGCACATCTGTCTTATATGTCTTATTATTTTTAGATAATGGTTCTAATTCATACCCAGGCATAACTTCTACTCTCTCAATTGATACGTCTTCTTTGATATCTAATATGTCTTTTACTATTTTAAGTAACACCTCCTTTTCTTCAATAAATACCGCCTTGAAAATTGTATCGTATACAAGTGGCTTAATTTTCATTTTTTCTCCTTCCTTCACCCTTGTTTTTCCCCTTCACACTTATATACAACTTTTTTAGCGGATTTTCCCCAATTTTTGAAAAATTTTTTCAAAAAATAAAAAAAAGCATAAAATAATGTAATTATGCATCTTTTCTTTTGATAAATCCCGTTATTAAAATAGGAATTATTGACAAATAAAGAATTACTTTAAGATTATTAATTAAATAGCAGACCATACACATCAAAAATCTAGTTAAACAAAATACTATTTCGGAAACCGATAAATAACCTTTGACATTAGTATCTTGTCTAATATTATATAAATTAATTGTCGATACGACTTCGAACATTTTAATTCCTAGTCCCTCAAATAAAGCCACTACTAACATAAAATATTTATTAGTAATATTTAATTTTAAAAAGAGAAAAAGACAGAAGACAATATTTAAATATTTAAAATATTTTTTATCGTCAATTTTCTTGACAAAGAAATAGATAAAAAGACAAGAAGAAATTCCAATAATAGTATTAAAAAGACCAATATATTTTAAATTATTATCGACAAATAAATAAAGGTATAATGGTTGAAAGCTTAAATTTATTACTTTTCCCTGCTCTAATAAAAAGAAAATAAACTGATTTCTTCTTGGCTTATCATATTTTATTTTTTCTTCCTCTTTTATATTATTAAACTTAAATAAAAAAAGCGAACCTATGACAGATATAATAATAATTAAAAGAGCAAGAAAGACTAGTGATAATTTAGCTTGAATGTAAGAAGCTACTAGAGAAGAAAAAATAATAGCTATATTAGTGAAAATAATAATTCCCCCTATTTCCTTTTTAGCATGATTGTTCGTAGCCTTAATAGCATAATAATGTCTCAATATATGATAGGTATAGGAGCCTACTGAATAAATAATACTAAAAATAATTAAGTTAGAAAAAGTTTTAGTCATGGTCGACATATAATAAAAACTTAAACTAAAAATCAAACTAGAAAGCATCAAAATATACTTTGATTTTATTAGTTTAGTAAGATAGATCGTCAATATGCTAATAAAGGCTCCAACAAGATATAAAATAGCATAAAAAAGAATAATTTCCCGCAGAGTATAACCCATTTTATATAAAAGAACAGAAGAAAAAACATCTACAATATTTCTTCCTATTGTCGATAATAAAATAAATATATTATATCTTTTAATATTATTCATTAAATCACCATTTATATTATGTATTTTTTTTATTTTATGATACAATATAACTCGAGGTGATTAAATGTTTAAATATACTCTCGATAATAAAAGATATAATACACTTAATTACTATTTAAAAACTAAATTTAATTCTAAAGTGTGTAAGATTAGTTTAAATGCCGGTTTTACTTGTCCTAACATTGATGGAACTAAAGGTTTTGGAGGATGTATCTACTGTTCGAAAACTGGCTCTGGTGAATTTGGTGGAGATAAAGAAAAACCACTAAAAGAACAGTTTGAAGATGTCAAAAAAGTTATTGATCGAAAGTGGCCTAACAGTAAATATATTGCCTATTTTCAAGCTAGAACCAATACTTATGCACCTTTAGAAGTTTTAAAAGAAAAATATGAAGAAGTCTTACAATTCGATAATGTTATTGGTATATTTATTGCTACGAGATGTGATGCTATTTCTCCAGAAGTTTTAGATTATTTAGAAGACTTAAATAAGAGAACTTTTTTGGTAATCGAACTAGGCTTGCAGACTATCCACGATAAAACTTCAAAATTAATTAATAGATGCCATACTTTAAAAGAATTTGATGACATGGTTAAAAATTTAAGAGAAAGAAACATAAATGTATCAGTTCATATAATTAATGGTCTTCCTTATGAAACTAAAGAAATGATGCTAGATACTGTAAGACATCTTAATACTTTAGACATTCAAGGAATTAAAATTCATATGTTAAATATTATTAAAGATACTCCTCTCGAAAAATTATATAAGAAAGAAAAATTCCATCTTCTAACAAAAGAAGAATACATTGATATTACTATTAATCAGTTAGAATTATTAGATCCTAAAATTGTCATTCATCGAATCACATCGGACCCAGACCCAAAAGAACTTCTCGGTCCAGACTGGTTAATAAAAAAATTTGGGGTCTTAAATGATATTGATAAAGAAATGGTAAGGCGAGATACTTATCAGGGAAAATACTTTAAAACCTAGTACTTTTTATTGTACTAGGTTTATTTTTAAAATAATCTTATAATATCATTAAAAGTTACAAAAATCATAAGAAGCATAAGTAAGGCAAAGCCAATACTATTTACAATAGCTTCCGTTTTAGCGGGAACTGGTTTTCTTCTTATCTTTTCGATAATTAAGAATAATACTCTTCCTCCATCAAAAGCTGGGAATGGTAGTAAATTTATTACTCCTATATTCATCGATAAATAAGCAGTAAGATACATGATACTTTCAAAACCTCGTTTAGCTTGACTATCGACGACGCTGTATATTCCGACTGGTCCCGATAAATCTTTTACTGAGACACCACCCGTAAATAATTCTTTAATAGTAGTTAACATCAGTTTATATAAACTGCCTGTCGTTTCACAAGCATAAGATAATGAATTAACAAAACCTCTGCGGACAGTAGTATCGAGACTAATTCCGACAACATAACTTTCGTTACCATCTTCATCCTTAGTGACATCTGGTACTAGTTTTACAGTTCTCTTATCTCCATCACTATCTTTTAAGACAATAGACATTTCTTTTCCTTCACTAGTTTGAATATAAAGTTGTACTTCACTCCAACTAGATACTTTTTTTCCATCTATTGAAACAATAGTGTCTCCTTCTTTAATTCCAGCAGCATAAGCAGGATATTCTTCACTGACATTTGCTATTACTGGCTTTGTCGAAACAGAACCGTATATTAGTGCCATTACGAATAGTAAAGTAAAGGCAAAAAGGAAGTTGAAAGTAGCACCCGCTACCATAATAATAAATCTTTGCCAAACAGGCTTAGAATATAACTTTCGCTTATCGGGAATTTTAGAATTATCGTCAGCATCTTCACCTGCTAGAGAAACAAATCCTCCTATCGGTATTAATCTTAGACAATACTCTGTCTCCCCTTTCTTCTTTTTAAAATGAAGTATCTTTGGACCCATACCAATTGAGAATTCATAGACGTAAACTTTAAATAGTTTCGAGAATATGAAATGTCCAAATTCATGTATTAAAATTATTGCCCCCAATATTAATATAAACCAAACAATTGCCATATAAATCCTCCTATAACATATTTATTAATAGTGCCATACCAAGTGATACAAAAATGACACTATCGAATCTATCTAAAATACCGCCATGTCCCGGTATGAGATTAGAGTAATCTTTCTTTCCAAAATATCTTTTAATACTGCTGAAGACAAGATCGCCCATTTCACTTAAAATAGTAAGAACAAGCGATAAAATTATTATCTTAATAATAGTTAAATCAGAAATAAATGCCAGGTAAAACATACTGCCGACAAAGGTTCCCATAATTGTTCCTATAAGACTTCCTTCGATTGTCTTTTTAGGGGAAATATCGGTAAAATGTCTTTTCCCAATTAATTTACCTCCTATATAAGCATATGTATCGGTAATAAAAGAAATTATAAATATATAAATGCATTTATAAATACTTATCTCGCGAAGATGAATAATCGTACCGAAGGAAAAAGATAAGAAATAGACAATCCCGAGAAAATATAGTGAATCATTGATATTATATTTTTCCTTATCATTGTAAAAAATGATAGGAAGAATAAGACCAATTATTGGTAAAATAATAAGTATTTCCTCTTCGATATTAATAAATAAATTATTAAAAAGAAAGAGTAAGAGAAATATTCCCGCTAAAAATTTTATCAAATTAATTTGGTTACCTTTATACTTAATATCGATAAGTTCTTTTAATCCTAGAAGAGCCGCTAACGAAATAGCGATAGCAAATACTTTTTCACCGAGAACTAATGCTGCTATAAGTACTATGACAACTAGTGCTCCACCAATTAATCTTTTCTTCATTTTTACCTCCTAATTTATTTTGTAGTCATCTTCGAGTGAGAAAATAACATTTTCTTCAATCCAATTTTTTCTCGGTTCGACCGCATCACCCATGAGAACTGATACTCTTTTTTCGGCAAGAGCCGCATCAGTTATGTTGACTTTTATTAGCTTTCGTGATGCAGGATCCATCGTCGTCTCCCATAGCTGACTAGCATTCATTTCACCAAGTCCTTTATATCTTTGAACGCGGTAATTACTTCGTCCTTTAGTCTCATCACGTAATTCTTCATTCGACCAAGCATAGATATGCTTATTTGCATAACTTACTTTATATAGTGGAGGCATTGCAATATACAAGTGTCCTTCTTCGATAAGTGGCTTCATGTAGCGGTAAAAGAAAGTAAGTAGTAGACACTGAATATGAGCTCCATCATCATCAGCATCCGTCATAATAATTACTTTACCATAATTAATATCTTTAACATTAAAATCACTTCCGACACCCGCTCCTATCGTATATATAAGAGTATTTATTTCTTCATTTTTAAATATCTCTTCCATTCTCGTCTTTTCAGTATTTAATACCTTTCCACGAAGAGGTAAAATGGCCTGTGTCTTACGGTCTCTTCCCTGTTTAGCGCTGCCACCAGCACTATCACCTTCGACAATAAATAATTCCTTTTCCAAAGGCTTTTTACTCTGAGCTGGAGTAAGTTTTCCCGAAAGTAATCTTTCCGTCTTTTTACTATCTTTTCCCTTTCGCGTCTCTTCTCTCGCTTTTCTAGCGGCTTCTCTAGCTTCCTTCCCTTTGATTGCTTTACCGACAATCTGTGTCGCAATCTGTTTGTTCTCTTCGAGGAAGAATTTTAATTTTTCCGTTACGATAGCTTCGACGATCGTTCGTGCAACCGGAGTACCTAGTTTTGATTTAGTCTGTCCTTCAAATTGTAGTAAATCTTCAGGTAACTGAACCGAAATAATGGCCGTAAGTCCCTCTCTGACATCCGAACCATCAAAACTTTTATCTTTTCCCTTGAGATAATTTCCAGATTTAGCGTAGTCATTTAAAACTTTTGTAATAGCTGTCTTAAATCCAACTTCGTGACTTCCTCCATCAGCCGTTTTGACATTATTGACAAAAGATACGATATTTTCTGAATAACTATCGGTATACTGAAGAGCAACTGAAACATTAACTCGATCTTTAGTACTAGAGAAACATAATGGCTTATGAAGAACTTCTTTCCCTTCATTTAGATATTCACAAAATGATGAAAGACCATTTTCATAACAATATTTTTCACTTCTTCCTTCGATTTCATCGACAACTTCGATCGTTAATCCATTTATAAGAAAAGCACACTCTTGCATTCTCTCACAAATTGTCGAAAAGCTGAAACTAGTACTTGGAAAAATCGCAGGGTCAGGTTTAAACTTTACTGTCGTTCCAGTTCTATTAGTTGTTCCCACCTTACGAAGAGGAATAGCTACTTTTCCTCCATTTTCAAATTTAATATAGTATTCTCCCCCATCTCTTCTCGTTACAACTTCCATTACTGTACTCAAAGCATTTACGACAGATCCTCCGACACCATGGAGACCTCCCGATACTTTATAACCACCATCAGTAAATTTACCTCCGGCATGTAATACTGTATATATTACTTCTGGAGTAGACTTCCCAGAAGAGTGCATTCCTACAGGTAATCCTCTTCCTCTATCAGTTACGCTAACCGATCCATCTTTATGAAGAACTATTTTAAGATGATTTCCATATCCATTTAGTGCTTCATCTATTGAATTATCGACGATTTCCCATACAAGATGATGAAGTCCTCTCTTATCTGTCGAACCAATATACATACCCGGTCTTTTACGAACAGCTTCGAGGCCTTCGAGAATTTTTATTGAACTTTCATCGTATTTTGATGCCATATCTATCACACTTTCTATCTAATTCATATTCATTATACAATAAAAAAAGGCCATTATCAAGTCTCTTGTCACATTAATTTACACAAAACCTTTTACAAATATATTCTTTTTTTTAATCATTTGTTATATAATTATAGTTATAGAATATAAGGAGTAATCATGACAAATAAAAAGTATTATAAAAATATTAATATAATTAGAGTTTTTGCCTGTCTCGGTATACTACTCTACCACTTGAATATTTTAAAGGGAGGCTATCTAGCAGTCTGCATATTCTTTGCCCTAAGTTCCTACCTATCGACAAAATCAGCATTCCAAAAAGATAAATTTTCAATATTAAATTATTATTCAAATAGGTTATTAAAACTGTATCTTCCTATGATTACAGTAATATTTATCGTAACTGCCGGTCTAAATATTGTTCCTCACCTCATCTGGCTCAATTTAAAGCCCGAAATTACTTCCATATTACTAGGTATCAATAATTTCTGGCAGTTAAGCGTCAATTTAGATTACTTCGCTAGACAAATAGACTCTCCCTTTATGCACCTATGGTATATTTCTATTCTCTTCCAATTCGATTTAATCTTCCCTTTTATTTATCTTCTTTTCCGAAAGCTAGGAGATAAAATTCATAAAATTATTCCTCTCCTTCTTACTTCCATAATATCGATAATCAGTTTTATCTTCTTTTATAAAATGAAAATAGACCAAAATATAATGGGAGCTTACTATAATACCCTAACGAGAGCATTTTCATTATTTATCGGTTTAGGTTTAGCATTTTACCACTATTACTATAAATCTAAAACAAATACTTCAAAATATAATAAAATTATCTTAACTAGTGGTTTTCTAATCATTACTATTTTATTTATATTTACTACTTCTAATTCCTCATTTATGCCTTTGGCAATGTTATTTACAACTTTAATTACCTGTAAATTAATAGACTCTAGTATTAATGATAATGATGAAAATGAAACTATAACTTATAAAGGCATAAAATTTATATCAAACATAAGCTATGAAATATATCTAGTTCAGTACCCTATAATATTTTTCTTTCAGTTCTTAAATATTACTAATTATATTAAAATACCCCTCATAATACTCATAGTTATCATCGTATCTTATCTTCTTCACTTTATTGTAAACTACCCTTCCCAATCTAAAAAAATAACTATCTTAAATTATTTTCTTAAAAGTATTATTGTAATTATCTATCTTTTCGGAGTATATACCTATATTACCAGTGAGAATCATACTAAAGAAATGAATAAATTAAAAGATGAACTCGCCGCTAATGAAGAAATGATGCAGAGAAAACAAGAAGAATATCTAATTAATAGTCAAGAAGATGAAGAAGACTGGAATAAAAAATTAGAAGAATTAGAAAATGGAGAAAACGGTTTAAAAGATGTCGTTACAAACTTACCGGTTATCGGAATTGGCGATTCAGTTATGCTAGGAGCCGCTCAAGACTTATATAAAACTTTCCCTAATGGCTACTTTGATGCCGAAGTATCTCGTACAGCTTGGGTAGTAAATAGTATTTTATTAAATCTTAAAAATAATAATATGTTAAAAGGACCTATCATTTTAAATCTAGGTACAAATGGTGACTGCTCCTTAGAATGTAAAAAAGAAATTATCGAAACATGTGAAGGCCAAGATATTTTCTGGGTAAATGTTAATAAAGGAGATGACATCTACTTTAATGATAAATTATCTTCTCTTCAGTCATCTTACGAAAATTTACATATTATCGATTGGAAATCAGCTTCTCAAGACCACCCAGAATATTTTGTCTCCGACCAAATTCATCTGACAGAAATAGGAAGAAATGCCTACGTAAATGTTATCTATAACTCCATCTATGAAGTATATTTAGATAAATATAAGAAAATGAAAGAAGAAATAATTAAAAATCATGATGATGAAAATAGACAAAAAATAAGTTTTTATGGAAATGATATTCTTTTAAATGCCTTTACTTATCTTAAAGATATTTTTCCAGATGCTAAATTCGTCACTGACAATAACTTTAATTATAAATCACTAGAAAATAAACTAAGAGAAGAAATAAATAATAATACCCTTTCATATAAGATAGTTTTCACTTTTGATAAAGAAGCTAATCTTACCTACGATAACTATAAAAGTTTAAAAGAATTATGTAAAAATCATGAAATATATATTTTATCTACTAATAAAGAATTATCTAAGCAATTAACAAAATTAAATGATGACAATATCAAAATAATTTCTTTTGATGACTATTCAAATTATTTAATGGCCGATAATATTCATCTTACAGAAGATGGCAATAAAAAATTAAGTGATACTTTAAAAAATTCTCTTACCAGTTAAAAAAGATGATAAAAATGATATCATCTTTTTTTTAGACAACTTCTATATTCTCAAATTTAGGGAATCTTTCCAGTAACCAGTCGCTTTGAGTAGTATCTTTAACATAAACAGTAATATTATTATAATTACCAGTAAACATGTTTTCAAAGTCAGTTATGCTAGAAAAATCAGCATTTCGAAAATCTAGGCTTCTTAAAGAAATACAGCCCCAAAACATGTCTTCTATATCTGTTACACTTGATGTATTAAAACTACTTAAATCTAAATTCACTAATTTACTACAATTTATAAACATTTTATTCATATTTGTTACATTCTCGGTATTAAAGCCATCCAAATTTATGCTTTCTAATTTATAACATCTAGCGAACATACCAGACATATCATTTACACTTGATGTATTAAATTTGCTTAAATCTAAATTGGTTAATTTAGAACAGGCATTAAACATACTATGCATACTAGTTACTTTTTCAGTATTAAAATTACTTAAATCTAAACTCGTTAAACTGGAGCAGCCATAAAACATTGCAGACATATATGTAACACTATCAGTATTAAAATTACTTAAGTCTAAGTTTGTTAAACTATTGCAATCATAAAACATACCAGACATATCATTTACACTTGATGTATTAAAATTACTTATGTTTAAGCTTAATAAACTAGTGCAGCTTAGAAACATATAAAGCATGCTAGTAACTTTTGAAGTATCAAAATTACTTAAATCTAAACTTGTTAAGTTAGTGCAATCTGAAAACATATAAACCACGTTAGTAACTTTAGAAGTGTTAAAACTATTTAAATCTAAACTTGTTAAGTTAGTGCAACCTGCAAACATACGATACATAATAGTTACACTTGAAGTATCTAACTTAGATAAGTCTATTTCTGTAGCATTAGTAAGATTGGCAAATAAACAACTACTATTAGTATTTAACTTTATTTGACCGCTAGAACTTCCCATATATACTTCATATAAATTATTACTATTTGTGTCTTCATACCAGAGCATGAC
>CANQPC010000030.1 GCA_947625625.1 uncultured Bacilli bacterium | reverse complement strand
ATATAGCTTAGCTTTATTCATATAGTATCACCTTCTCTAAAAGAGAGAAAAAGACTATGAAAGAAAGGAAATAAGTTATTACTACCTACTTCTTCATAGTCTTTAATACTACAAAATATTATATTATAAAGATTGAGCCCCCCCCGTGTTAACCTATAGTTAATATTTCTTTTATTCATGAGAGAGTCACCTTCCTTCTATTTTTATTACATATTAAGTATAACAAAAACAGAAAATAATTGCAATATTTTTATTTGCAATCAATAAATTAATAAAAGGACATAAGTATATACTTACATCCTTATTAAAATAAATATTTAAATTAACTATTTTTTATTTTTTCAATATAATTATTAACTTTATAAGCCCAAGTAGCATCTTCGGCATATTTAGGGTTCATTGCTTCGGCAGTAAGTAATCCATAGTCGACATAGTTCCTTTTAATATTTAAAATAAATTCATAAATACCTTCTTCTAAAGAACTAAAAGACTGATATTCACCACAGCCGGTTCCCTTTTGTCCTCCGATATTATTACATACTTTGGCAAGATAAGAACAATCCCAACTACAACCAGTTTCATGCATCGATATAGCAACTGCTAAATAAGGGTCTACTCCCAGTTCAATTGAATATTTAGCATAGGCATATCCCATACCTGAAAGGTCAGAAGATAAGATGTTATCTAATTTTGCAGTTAACTCTTCCATAGTCATACCATCATATACTTCTTCTCTCGGTGGCACAACTTCTATTTCCTCGTTAGATACTTCTTCTAATACTTTCTTGTTTGTACTATCGTCTACTATTTTTTCTTCGTACACAGCGGGAGCAAGTATATCTTCATCTACAAGTACTAATTCTTCCTTTTTTACCATTTTATTACAATATACAATATTTGTTATTATTCCTAAAGTTAATAACGAAGCCATCATAGTCTTTAAGGACCCACTAGGTTTCATTTTTTTCACTTCTTTCCGCTTTTTCAAAAAAAGCACGTCCTATTATAGCATAAATAACAATCATTGTCAAATTTAGATAACTCTTCGAACATCGAGAATTGGCATTATATATAAACTAGTAACGACAATACCGACATTTTCATTTAAAGCATGGACTAGTTGTCCGTTGCCAATATATATAGCCACATGGCATATCTGCCCGTTGTAACCTGAAAAAACTAAATCACCGGGCATAATATTATCTAATCCAATAGAATAACCAGAATAACTTTGCGTAGGAGCACTTCGAGGAAGATATATTCCAAACGTAGCATAAATAAGTGAAGTAAATCCCGAACAATCAGTTCCATCAGTTAAAGAATTACCACCATAAACGTAAGGATTTCCAACAAACTGTAAAGCATAGTTAACTATTTGACTAGAAATAGATTCATTATAAGGAGGAACATAAACTTCTTCATATACTTCGACTGGTTCGTCAATAATGACTTCTTCGGTAGGTTCATTATTTTCCTCGACCACTTCTTCTTTAGTTTCCTCTTTTACTTCTTGTTCTTTCTTTTGGAGTCCTTGTTCTCTTAATAAGTCTTCAGTGGGAATAGAAAGCATATCCATAGTAATTTCTTCCTTACTAGATATTTTTCTCATTGAAAGTAGTTCGTTACTAAGAGTAAAATTTTGTTCGTTATCTTTAATATTGCAATCATAAAATGCATAACATAATGTCCCGAGTAAAAGACACAGCGCTGCAATTTCCGTTTTATGTTTTTTCACTTCTACACCTCATTTTATAGCAGACGCTTATTATCGTAACATAAATGGTATAATTTGTCAAATACAAAATTATAATCCCTTATAAAATAAGGGATTATAGTATTTCATTTATCATCTAAAAATTACTGTTTTATATTATATAAGTTAATTTTATTCTTCCAATAATTTACTTAAACTAACTATTTTGTAACCTTTACTATTAATATATTTTTCGATCAGAGAAACATTATTAAGACTATTTAAGAGAATGATACTTCCTTTGGAAATATTCTCTTTTACTTCGTAATAATCTCCAATAATATTAGGAATAACAGTAGACATTTTCTTATTCATACAAGATTCTAATACTTTTTCATCACTTTCTTTTAAAAGACAATAATTAGAATTTTGACGATTAAATTTACTTAATATTTTATTATCTTTAGTAATAATTTCTTCAGTATATTTACCACCATTTCCATAGGAATAAACTTCTCTATTTTTAAGCTTAGATAATCTATCGTAAGTAAGGTATTTAGAGTCCATAAATATTGTTATATTTTGATAATTTTCAACTTTTTCAATATCATTTAAATTATTCACTATATAAATAAGAGATACTTCATTTTTACTAGTACTTCCCTTAATAATGTATTTATCTTGATTATTACTTAAAATACTAAGTGGCTCAATATCTTTAAAGACAATCGCCTCTTCGCGAAATACTCCCCCACTTTTCATTTCTTCGTAACTTTTATCTAAATCAATTTCTTTTCCTTTTACTCCGGGAATAATTGTATTATCGGTAACTACTGCCTCGATAGCTTCCAATCGATAATTATCTTCTTTTTCTTTAATAGTAAGCATTAGAGGGTCATTTTTATTTATTAAATTTATTATTTTATCGGTATAGAAAAAACTAAAAATCACAAGAATACTGACAAAGATATGATTTAATATTTTTTTCACTTACTTTCACCCAATTTAATATATGTATAATAATTATCAAAAATACTTTAATATACAAAAAGGGAAAGATATAAAACACTTATATCTTTCCATGTCATTAGTATTACCTAATGATAGTACATTATATTAAGCAAATTTATTTTTATGCTTCTTTTTCTTAATTAATATTGTCGTAAATGTTACTACTGATACCGCAAGTAACAATACCGCAATTAAAAAGTATAGAAAGTACCTATCAGCTTTATCTTGATATGTAAGAAAGAGACTACTATTATATCTTTGAATAGTATTTTCAAGTTTATCGTAGACATATAAGCCTTTTTCACCAGTTAATTCGTTAACAGCATATATAAGGTAGAAGTCATTTCCCTTAACTTTGTCGTCAGCGGCATATGTTACACCATCAGAAACATATTGATAACCAGTAATTTTACTATTATCGTAAGTAAAAGAAGATTTTAAATAACCACTTGGTAACATATCTTTTGGCATATCGATAATATTTAAAGAAAGATTACCAATTTTATGCCCGTTATAAAGGGTATATTTATTATTTTTAGCATCATAAGTATAAAAGCTTACTTCTCCTTTTTTATTCTTAAGAGCTAAAATAACACTGTCTGTCGTCTCGTTTTTATAGCATAAAACATCTTCTTTACCAATCTTTATCGTCGACTTTACATAGTTTTCGGGTGGAGTTAAAGAGTCCTCTTTACGAACGATTGTGAAAGTATCTTTACCAATTTTTACCTCGATAGGATCTAATTCTTTAACATTAATATTTATTACATAAATCTTTTCATTACCATTTTCAGCAATTACTTTAATTTCGACTTTATTAGCTCCTTCAGATAGAGAAATATCTCCCAAACCTTGAATTTCACTTTTACTATCTTCAGCTTCGCCACTTATTTTCACTTTTTCCGTGCCATTAGGAACTTCTAGATTGTACTCGAGTACCTCTTTAGAAAAGTCAGGTGTGAAAGTAAATCCTTCGATAACTAAAGATTTTAAATTGTTATTAGAACTATAATTCTTTTTACTGCCCGTCGAACCTCCACTTGTTCCTCCACTGCTTCCTCCAGATGAGCCTCCACTTGGATTACTTGGAGCAGGTGAATTATTATTTGTAACATTTTCGACGACGACAGTAAGAGATTTACTGCCACTAAATACTTCGGCATCAGAATCAGAAGCATCAATAGCGGTAACAGTAATCGTAGCACTTCCAGCACTCTTGGCAGTAAAAGTAAAACTATACGTATTATTCTCCAACCATTCGCTACTAGAGCCCCCAGATAACACGGCACTATTTGATGAAGTAATACTAAACTTTCCCGCCAATTTGTCGGCTTTGACAGAAATAGTAACATTTTGTCCTACTTTAGCAGTCGAAACATTCGACCATATCGAGAGTGTTCCGCTAGCTAAAGCAACTGTTTTAAATGAAACAAATAGTAGTAAAGTTAAAATAATATAATTAATTTTTTTCATATTTACCTCCCATTCTACTGAACAATCTTACCTGTTCCCATTATATAATTCTTAATCATAACATAGTCGACTGCCGAGACAGTTCCATCTCTATTAGCGTCCGCTGCAACAGAATATACGCCAGATAATTTAGGTGTTCCCATAATATGATTCTTAATCTTCATATAATCAGTAGCACTTATTATTCCATCACCATTACAGTCTCCATATATAATAGTGGTAAATGTCTTAGTACCATCACTTCCCGTAACAGTTACTACGTCTCCCGTCTTAAATGCTTCATTTGTCTTTTGCTTTCCATCAGAAGATTTAACGGAAACAGTAGTAGTATTATTGTAATTTGTTATATTACCTATAATACTAGATACATTAGTATTAGGTTCGATTCCAAATACATATTTATCATTATATTTAAAGCCAGAATTATTCATAGCTTCCGCTACCGTTATCTTCTTATCTTCACTTCTAATAAAAGTTATAGTATAAGTTCTAACTTTACCGTTTTGAGCTTTAACGTCAATTTTATTTATTTGATTATTAGAGTTTATAGTAATTGTACCTGTACCAGTAACACTAGAAGTTTTAGCAATTGCCGTAGCCGATAGTTTTACTGATTTAACATCACTAGCTAAATAGACATTATAATTATAAGTATTATAATTAAAATTATTGACGGAACTATCATTTACTTTCAAACTCGATAAATAATTATTAGGGTTACCCAAAGTTGGCGAAGTAACATTATAGTTAGGCATATCATTATATACAGGAATAACAAAAGTTATGGCACTGTCGAGATATGAGCTTAAATTTTTACTATACCCTAGATAAGTATCTCCTCCTTCGTGAATAGGAGCACTTAAATTTTGCTGATATTGATGATCGAAATTACCATTAGTCGTAGATACATCAAATCTTTCGTAATAGAGGGTATCTTGATTTATTGAGATATAATTATTGGTTAGAAATTTAGCTCCTCCTAAAATTGACTTATAAGGAGTATCCCATCCCTCTTCTTTAGCACGATATAGGCCACTTTCGACATTGTTACCACAAGAAGTCTCATAAGCTCCTATGTTAAAGAAATTATAATAGCCAGAGTAAGTATTACCACAATACTTAAAACTGCCTCCATTAGAGGAAGAACTACCGCTGGCACCTACTTCCAAAAGCATTCTACTAGAGGTATGAAGGGCACTTACATTAGCACTTTGACTAGCATTGACAATATCTTCAGAATATTTACCAGTCGAACCATCACTGTATCGTCCATTACCATCTTTTACTTTATCGTTATAATATTTATAAGGTGTATTAAAGAGAGTCTTACCACTGAAAAAGTTCTCTATTATGGTAGGAGTCTGATTACTCCTATATTCGAGTGTCTCAAAGGCAAATATATATTTTTCATTTAAGTAATTTCTTGGATCTAAATAGAAAGCTATCGCTTCTTTTGAAGCATTATACCAACCTGGTTCAGGATCAAATTGTCTAAAAGTATTGGCAAAGACATCATATGTATTACTTCCTGTCGAGAGATAATTCTCGTTAAAAGCTCCTTTTTGAAGTAAGCTTGCACCATTACCACTTTCTCCATCGACGACACTATCGAAACTTAAATTTATTTTTTCAGAGACAAAATTCCAATTAGGATGTCTTGCATGTAATTCGAGTAAATAAGGAAAATAACTACTAGGAAAGCCCGAATTCGATAATTTTTCTTGATAACTAGCTATCGTATCCCTATTAGTCTTTTTACTGTAATAATTATTAGCAAAAGTCGATAATTTAGTAGTATTAATGAAATAGCCACATACATAGCCACTTCCCGAGCCCGTATTTACTTTATAATAATAACTACAATTCTTATTAGAACTAGTTTCGACTGTCTCTTCAATATTAACTTCTTGCCCGCAGTCAATTCGCGTATTAGTGTAACTACTTCCCGTTGCACTAGTCTTTAAAGTTATCGAGCCAGTATCTTCATAGCAGGCAACTGTCCCATCTTTCTTATGCTCGGTATTATAATTACTACGTGAATAACTATCATCAGTATTACCAATACTAGATTTTTTAATATCAATATAGAGTCCACATGAATAGCCTACTACATCTCCATACCTAATTTTATACCAGCTACTGCCAGGACAGTCAGAGTTACTAGCGGCATTAGTATCTAATATTTCTACCTCGGTTCCATTATATAATCCCTCGATTATTCTACCCGAACTAGAAGGATTATCACGTAAGTTTAATGCATCATTTACGTTTACTGTCCCTCTTAATGTATCAGCATTAACTTTGTATATAAAACATAAAAATATAGCTATTAATAATATGATATATTTTCTTTTCATATCCATTTACCTCATAGTAATTATACCATAAAAGAGCATTTATTTCTACATTTATAGACAAGTTTACATTACTAAATAAATTAGTGTCAAAAAAAAAGATATTACATCTTTTTATTTAAGACATAATATCTTGTTTAACACTAGCCTTTGTTCTTTTTATTCTTTTTTTACCATTCTTTTCAGCAATTTTTGTTCTCTTTTCTTCTAAGTCTGACAAAATCATCTCGACATTACGGTAATAATTATAAAATAATACTTTTCTATCGATGCAAAGCATAACTTTTCGTAATTCATCTTCCCAATCTTTTCTAGCATAGGCGTATTTTTCACACTTACTAGCAAGATATTGATATTCTAAGACTCTTTTTTCATACTCAATATGAAGCTTCATAGCCTCACTAGTAAATAGATTAATTCCCAAAGACAAATCCATTTTTCCGAGTAAAACTTCCTTGATAAGTTCTTCTTTTAAGTAAGATAATTCCACACTAATTGAAGTGTAATTATCGGTACTTATAAGCTTAGCATACTCTTTTTCGACGATTTCTCGTACTTTTTCATTATTACTTCTAAGTTCCTCTAAAGCAAAATGAGCTTCTTCGAGAGAGTCAAAACTCTTTCTATAATTATAGATAATTCCATAAGTATTACAATATTCATCAAAGTAATCATCAATAATTGCACTGTTATTCTTTTCAAATTCACTTATTATAGTACTGATATGCATTTCACGTAATTTTTTTGAAGAAATAGCCTCAAGTTCACTGATTGTAAAATCAATTTCTCTTATAATAAACTCTTTATATTTAATAAACAAAGCATCGTTTATATTACTAGAATGAATTAATTTCATTCTTTCATGACGTAATATTTTGATAGCTTTTTCTCGCAAGTCTATTGCTTCCTTATTCCTTTCTTTTTTCGTAAAAATAATATCGCGTTCTAATTTCTTTTTATTAACTTCTTCAGTTTTTTGCAAATATTCTCTCAAACAGCTTCTCGCTTCATTTAATTCCTGCGTTCTTCTTTTAGCATCTTCACTACCACCATGAGTGTCGGGATGAACTTTAGCTATCAGTTCATGGTATCTTTTTCGTAATGTTCGATCATTTAGATCCTTAATATCTAATTGTAATATTTTTAATGCTTCTTTTTCTTTCATCATATTTTCCCCCTTTCACAAAAAGCTTTCATATTATAGCACATCTGTTCGTCTTTGTCAAATTTCTAGTACTG
This sequence comes from uncultured Bacilli bacterium, assembly GCA_947625625.1. Taxonomy (GTDB): domain Bacteria; phylum Bacillota_I; class Bacilli_A; order RF39; family UBA660; genus CAG-302. The sequence goes on along the minus strand of CANQPC010000030.1, from coordinate 2,372 downwards.
AAGGATGCAGTAAACTAGATGTAAGAAAGTAAATTTTCTCTCAAAATAAAAAGAGAAAGGCATTATTTCTCTTCTTGATTTCGTGATTTCAAATATTCATTTTGAAATCTTAAATATTCGTTATAATCATCTAATTTTAAAGTAGGATATTCAGACTCCCATATTTCCCATTCACTTAGTTTATAGGCATCATACGCATTATTATTTGAAGTAACAAATTCATTCATTAAATCAACAAATTCTTGTGTTTTCATAGCTTCATAATCATAATTCCCTAGTGCTGAATTTAAATTTGATTCTAAATGGTCTTTTGCACGATATGAGTGTTCTATTGTTACATTCGCAGCACTAGTATTAAAATATCCAATACCATACATCGTTTTACCTTCTAACACACCAGAATTATAAACATTTTTTATTGTTATGTGTTCTGATACACCAGAAGAATATCCTATGATGCCACAAGCGTAAGAATTATCATTACTTATTATTCTTCCAATATTAGCACTGTTAACTACAATTATATTTCCATTACCTACGCTATAACCTACAATTCCACCAACATTCGCTCCAGTTACACTTCCAGCATTATAAGAATTAACTATTATATAGTTGTTATTAGCATTGTTGTCAGTACCAGCATTTTGAAGTCCAATAATACCGCCTGAATTATGTTTTCCTATGACTGTACCATGATTTGATGACTCCTTTATTATTATATCTATATTCTCTACAATTGTAATACAACCTATTATTCCACCAACTCTAAGACCATCAAGTCCATCAGCAATATCTAATGTTACAACTCCATAATTACGACAATCATCTATTGTTATACTTCCTTGTACCCAAGCAACAATTCCTCCTGCTTGATTGCCTGATTGCACATTACCATAATTTTTAACATTTTTGAAAATAACTTCTCCAACATTGTCATTAATTGATCCTACTATTCCTCCTGTGCCACCATTCAAGCCACTTTCATTTTTTACACTTGCATAGTTTTCAACATTTTCTATTGTTAAACTTCCAAAAGCTCTTCCAATTAATGAACCCATATTTGCAAATTTAGTTGTGGTAACTTCTCCTCTTATTATAAGATCTCTAATCGTAGCACCTTCTGTATCTTCAAATAAACCAACAGATCCACTATTTGCACTATTTGCACTATGTATTAATAGGTTTTTTAAAGTATGCTTTCCACCATTAAAAACTCCCTTAAATCTATAATTAGAGCTATGGCTTCCTATTGGTAAGAATCCTGCATTTGCAGTCATTTCCGTAATTAAATTATCAGTATGACTATCAGAATTTACATTATTGTAATCTACTCTTGTTGAATTTTCATAACTACTAGCATCTCTAAAGTCTAAATCTCTGGTCATTTTAAATCTATCAGTTAGTGCTTCAGATTGCGAAAATTTATCTTTTTTTATGTTTCTAGCGGCTAAACTTAAATCTACTAAATCCTCAATCGTTTGAATAGCCCCTTCTTGCTTAACATTAATAGTTAATATTTTTTCTTTATCATAAGGACTTACTGATTTAATCTTTAATTTAAAAGTTTTTAATGGTGATTCCATATTTTTTATTCTTAATCTTAAAGAAATAATATCATCTGTTAAACTACCTCCATTAATCGTTTCAGTTACTTTATCACCATCAACTAGTTCAAATTTATCATTATCAATAATTGTTATTTCATATTTAGTATCAAATAAATTATAATTTAATTTATTATTATTAGATACTTTAATTTTAAAAGTTGCTTCCTCCGTTAAGATTTTTTCATAATCATTTTTATCTTCTGTTCTTGGAAAAACAATAGTTTCATCAATAGTTTCAGCATCAAAATAAAAAGGAAGTGATGTAAAATCAAATTCTAATTGTCTAGTTAAAACATACTTTGCATATGTTTTACCAAATCCTAATATAAAAGCTACAGATACAATTGCCATAACCGCAAATTTAGCTGATTTCTTTTTTCTCAATTTTAATCACCTTCCCTTATTTTTAAATTTTTTGTTTTTTATTTGTTTTAATAGAACTTAATATTAATGCCATTCCCAAAATAGAAAATAAAATAATAATTCCTATTGGTTTCTGTAGAAATAATATTATCTTTCCTACTGACGGAATTTTAAAACAATATTTACCTTCTATATTTTCGATACTCAATAGTTCGGTATCAGTACCATTATTGGCATCACCTTTTGTAATGTAATATTCCTTACCATCTTCTTTATATAATTCAAATACTCTATGGGTAACTACTGAATTTCCTTCTCGAAATGCTATAACCCGAGTTTGACAGATGAAGAAATAAAAAAAGTTTAATTTCTATTGAAATTAGGCTTTTCTTTTTATACAAA
>CANQPC010000029.1 GCA_947625625.1 uncultured Bacilli bacterium | reverse complement strand
TAATTTTTAGTATTTTTTAATCAAAAAATTCTATTTCTGTTGATAGTTTATTTATTCATGAGTCTGAATAGTTACTATCATTTAATATACAAGTTTAAAAATATAAAATCTTAATATAGATTAATTTTTAAATTACTGATATAATATAATCAGGTGGTAGAAATGAAAAAAGAAAAAATAATCAAAGAAAAACTAATATATCTTTTAAAAAGTCTTGGTATCATATTTTTATTTCTCTTTTTCTCATCTATATTTTTTGGAATATTCAATATTAATCCCCAAAAAATATCAGATAAAAAATACATTATATATCTAACTTTATCAAATACCATTTTATTTGCTATTTTTGTTTACATATATAGAAAGACACTTTTAAAAGATGGAAAGAATTTTATTAAAAATTTTGGAGACAATATCGAGCTTTCCATTAAATATTGGTTAATTGGCTTTGTCATTATGGTTGCTAGTAATTTATTTATTACTTTTATACTTAATAAATCGATAGCGGCAAATGAAGATCAAATTAGGACTTATATCGATAGCATTCCTCTTCTCATGATAATAGATACTGTCATATTAGCCCCAGTTATGGAAGAACTTACTTTCAGAAAAAGTATTAAAGATGCAATAAGTAACAAATGGGTTTACGTATTAACTAGTGGTATCATATTTGGAGGACTACATATTTTAAGTTCTATTAATTCTCCTATCGATTTAATATATTTAATTCCCTATTCTGCCTTAGGTATTTCCTTTGCACTACTATATCATAGAACAGATAACATATTTTCAACTATATCGATACACGCCATGCATAACTTACTAGCGGTCGTCGTCTATTTATTAGGAAATTTAATTTAAAAATAATTATGTATATTAAATGAAAGGAATGTGGGGTATTATGAAAAAATTAGTCAGGTTTTTCCTTTTTGTCACTTTAGCTATAGCTATTTTATTAATTTATAGCAGATATGCTTGGACTGCCAGTATATCTACCAAAGAATATAAAATTGAAACTACTAATATTAGTGACAGCTTTGATGGATTAAAAATAGTTCATTTTAGCGATTTACACTACCTAAGAGTTGTCGATAGTAACTTCTTAAAAAAAATTGTCGATGAAATCAATCTCATTAAACCAGACATTGTCTTTTTTACTGGTGATTTAATAGATAAAGATTTTGAAATTGACGATAATGAAAAAGGTACGCTTATCTCATTACTAGAAAAAATAGAAGCAAAATATGGAAAATATGCCATTATCGGAAACCATGACTACGTAAAAGATTCAAGCTTATTTGAAGATATCTACGAAAATAGTAACTTTACTCTATTAAAAAATAGTTATGATATCATATATGGTAGTAATAATGATAAAATATTCATTGGAGGAACTGATACTTTCAGTTACGATATGGCCGATATTGATAAAACAATGGAATATTTTGCCAATGATGAAGATAGTGAAATATACAAAATAATATTGACTCATGAACCTGATTATGCTGATGAAATTTTAAGTAAATATAATGTCGACTTAATTTTGTCGGGACACTCTCACAACGGACAAATTAATATTCCCTACATAAAAAAATTCTTTCTTCCTTACGGTTCGAGAAAATATTATGATAATCACTATAAAGTAAATAATAGTGACCTCTATATTTCTAGTGGAATTGGTGTATCGAGAATTAATTTTCGATTATTCAACAAATCATCAATTAACTTTTATAGAATAAATAAAATTACAGAATAGTTTATGTTCTGTAATTTTTATTTAAACAAATCTTTATAAATATCTTCATAGTCCTCAACTAATTTAATATTTAATCTTTCTTTTACTTCAGATGGTAGATCCGATAGTTCCTTAGAAGATTCAATTGGTAAATAGACTGTCTCAATACCATTTGTAGTAGCGGAAATAAGCTTTTCTTTTAATCCTCCTATAGGAAGTATTTTTCCTCTCAAAGTAATTTCTCCCGTCATTGAAACCTTACTAGTAATTATCTTATTTTTTAATAAACTTAATATCGAAGTTACAATTGTTACACCAGCAGAAGGACCATCTTTGGGAATGCCACCCTCTTCAATATGAAAGTGAAAGTCCGACTCTTCAAATATCTTATAATCAATTTTAAATCTTTCATTATTAGCCTTAATATAACTTAAGGCTATATAGATACTTTCCTTTATAACATCTCCCAAAACTCCAGTTAAAGTTATATTGCCATGTCCTGGATATGCCGTACATGTCACTTTGAGAAGTGTACCTCCAAACGGAGTATAGGCAAGACCATTGACAATTCCTGTCTTTTTATTTTCCTCATTAGCGGGTATTGTATATTTTGTCATTCCCAAATACGATTCGATATCTTGATCGTCAATTGTTATTTTACTAGACTTATTTTTCGATATAATTACCTTACGAATAATCGAATCAAGCTGACGATATAAATCTCTTGCTCCTGCCTCTTTAGTATAATACTTAATTATTTTCTCGATAGCAGTATCAGTAAATTTAATATTTTTCACCTTATAGTCATTTAATAATTCTGGTATTAAATGATATTTAGCAATATTTATTTTTTCAAAAACTGTATAACTAGATAATCTTATTATTTCGAGCCTATCTAGTAAAGGAGAAGGAATATCAGAAGTGTTATTAGCGGTCAAAATAAAGAGTACTTTCGATAAATCATATTCTTCTTCGATATAGTTATCACAAAATCTACTATTTTGCTCTCTATCTAAAACTTCGAGTAAAGCCGAAGCCGGATCACCTTTGTAGTCTTTAGTTAACTTATCAACTTCATCAATTAGGAAAACAGGATTTACAGTTTTAGCTTTCTTCATACTCTGAATTATTTTTCCCGGTGAAGCCGCTACATAAGTACGACGATGACCTAAAATTTCCGCTTCATCATTAATTCCTCCGACCGATATTTTGACAAAATCACGATTTAAAGCTTTCGCAATTGATGAAGCAAGTGATGTTTTTCCAACTCCAGGAGGACCGACAAGACATATAATAGGACTACTTGAAGTACTAGTTTTTTTCTTAACAGCAATATATTCGATAATTCTTTTCTTTACCTTATCGAGACCAAAATGTGAAGAATCCAAAACAGACTCGATAGATTTAATATCAGTATTATCTTTCGATTCAACACTCCAAGGAAGTGCCAATAACCAATCAATGTATGTTCTAATAGTAGTCACTTCCGGAGAAGATGGATTAGCAAGAGAATATCTTTCAATTTCCTCATTTAATCTCTTTTGAATATGAAGAGGAATATTTTCATTATTTACTTTATTTCGTAATTTAATAATATCTTCTTCTTTTAAGTCAACCTCTCCTAGTTCCTCTTTGAGAAGTCTAATCTTTTCCCGAAGCATATATTCCCTTTGCTCTTCTTCTAATTTTAATTTAATATTATCTTCAATCTTGTTTTCCAACTTGACCGTTTCAATTTCTTTAGATAAATCTTCGATAACTAATTTAAGGCGATCGATAGGATTAATAATCCTAATATATTTAATAGCATCTTCATAATCGAGAGGTAACTCCGACACAATTATATCTACTAGTTTATCAATATTTTGAACGTCAGAAATACGGCCGATAACAGTATTAGACATATATGGAGAAATATTTATATATTCATCTAATTTACGATAGACAATTCTCTTAAGTGCCACCGCTAAAGGCATATCACAATTAGGTTTTTCAATCGGTAAAACAAATGCCGATAGTTCTTCACCAGTGACAAAATAATTTAAAACTTTAATACGCTCGATACCAGATAAAATGACTCTTTCTACCCCATTTTGAAGATCTATTTTAGATTTTACCTTACTTAAAATACCAAATTTTGGAAGTTCATCGATAAGTGGAGATTCTTCCAGTGGATCATCTAAATTAACTAGTAAAAGATAACCATCATAATTTCTTTCCGCTAACTTTAAAATTTTTTTATCTTCAGCATTAGTAAATTCTAATCTAATTTCATTAAATGGAAGTAAGACTACTTCCCTAAGGTATAAAACCAGCAAATTGGTTTGAGTCATCAAAGCACCTCCAAGCAAATAAAAAAATGTATCTCTGCAAAAATATTCTTTGCCAGTTAAGATACACCACTTCCTTTTCTTGTCTAAATATAATAGCATAAATAAAAAATATATCAAGTATTCTTGACATATTTTTTACAATTTTTTATTCATAAAAATCAATTGCAGTAATAACATAATTATCTTTCTCTTTTTCCATTTTAATTTCTCCCAATATATACTTAAATTGAGATGTCGAACAAGAAGATAAATCATCTAAATTACATTTTTCCGTCTCTTCACTTAAATATTCATAGGCAATTCTAACATCTATTTTTTTATCGCTAACATTAGTTATTTCAAAATTATAATTTCCCGTATAAGTTGTATTCCAATCTTTTCCAGCATAATTTCGACAATAAAGTGATCCATCTATTTCGTAATAATTATCATAGTAAGACTTATTACTGTAATCCGATAATTCTAATTTTTGACTGATAATATCTTCTTTTAAAAACGATAAGAGATATTTCTTCAATTCTTCGATACTATTATATTCAGATTTTAAATATTCCCCTTTAATAGTACTATTATTAGAAGTAAATTCAATCTCTTTAGTCTCTCCACTGGCATTACCGCAGTAAGCTCCTAGCATACTATTTTTATGATAATCATTTGCTTTATCTATTAATTCTTTAACTTGTGAATAAATTTTTTCATCGATAGTACTTTCTTTAATATAAGTACTACACGAATAACCAGTATAATTGTCTCCTCTCTTAGTATAGCTTATCTTATACCATTTAGGACAATTTTCAGTCTTTTCTTCTTCTTCTTCAATAGTTACTGTTTGAAAACAAGAAATACCATCTATTATGTCTCCCGTTGGAGAATTTCGAACGTTTAATAAAGATGTATTAGTATCACAATCAACATAAGCTAAACGTGTCTTACTGTCAGAATCTTTTTCTTCTTCTTTACTTATTTCTTTACTAATATCATTTTTTTCATCTTCCTTTTTATTACTTGGTAAAAGAAAGATAATAAGCACTATTATAGCTAATAAAATAATTGTTATTGCTGTAATTAAATATATTTTCTGATGGTTATTAGGCTTATTTTTTATAACAACCTCCTCCTTTTCATTTTCTTTATCATCTATTCCTTCTATCTCTTTTTCAATTTCATTCATTTAAAGACTCCTCCTATAATTATAATATATCATAATTACAGAAAAAATAATAGTATTATTATTTAATATAATTAAAGTACTTCGCAGTGAAGTACTTTAACTCATCTCTTTTACATATTCTAGTCTTAGCTTATCCGCTACTGTGACAATAAATTCCGAATTAGTTGGCTTTGCTTTATCGATATCGACACTATGTCCGAAAACATCCTCCATCAAATCCCAATCTCCTCGATTCCATGATACCTCAATAGCGTGCCTAATTGCCCTTTCGACGCGAGATACTGTCGTATCAAAGCGAGAAGCTAATTCAGGATATAATTCTTTAGTAATTCCTCCCACTATTTCAGGATTATTATAGACTAATGTTATTGCTTCTCTAATATATTGATATCCTTTAATATGTGAAGGCATTCCTAGCTCATGAAGAATTTTACTAATTGATATCTGAAGATTATTATGATAAATATTAATACTTCTCTTTTCCATTTCCGCAAAAGTATCTAATATTTTATCTTCGAGGTCAGCTAAATCAAATGGCTTCAAAATATAATAACTGACACCATATTCACTAACCTTTCTAATTGTATCGGGAGCATTATAAGAAGTTGCTACAATAATATCTTTTTGAATATTGGAGTCTTTTAGTTCTTTTAAAACTCCCAAGCCATCTTTCTTAGGCATAATTAAATCGAGTATAATTAAATCATATTCCAAATTTCCATCTTTTATTAATTTAAGTCCTTCTTCGCCATCATACGCTTTTCCTACTATTTCAATTTTAGAATGATCTTCAAAATAATCTTCGACCATTTCTATTAGATTAACATTATCATCAATCATTAAAATTTTTATTTTTTCCATTTTTTACCTTCTTTCTTACAACTTAATTCTACTACATGAAATAAGCGAAATATGTCGAATTATACTCAGAAAAAAATAGAAAAGTATTTTTAGTACTTCTCTATTTTATACTGCCAATTATTTTTTTTACTTCCATATAATTTGATGATACATTTCCTATTATCGCACCATCGACACAATCTATATTAATTATATCATTAATATTTGTATTGTCAACCGAACCACCATAAATTATTCTCGGATTAGTATTAAATTTCTTTTTTAAATACTCCTTAGTAAAAGATACTATTTCCGCTATTTTCTCATTACTAGGAAGCATTCCCGTTCCCACACTATAGATAGGCTCATAAGCAAAAGTAATAAAATCAATATTTTGAATATCTTTCAAATATGAATCTAACATTTTTGGTATCTTTATATGGTAGTCTTCATCGATATTTTCTCCAAAACAAAGAATTGGGAAAATATTAGAATCGAGGGCTGCGATTAATTTTAAGTTAACGACATTAGCACTTTCATTTCTTTCACTATGTCCTACTATTACATATTCAATACCTAAAGATTTTAGCTGATTGCTCGATATTTCACCGGTATTATTTTCAGATATATCATAGTGCATATTCTGAGCTCCAATAGGCCAGTCGCAATTATTTACAAAGGCTTCGAGATAAATACTTGAAGGACATATAACGATATCTTCTTCTGTATCTAAATTGTTTATACGATCGATATATACATATAAATCATCATATAAAAGACTCATTTTATGATTAAGTACTAACAATTTTTTCATCTGTTTTCTTTCCCCTTCCCCAACTGATTGCTATGATTCCCCCTAAAACAAGAGGAATATAGTAAGTTGCTAGACGCCAAATTAACATATAAGCCATAACATTTGATTCTGACATAAGACTGCTGAAAAGATAAATAAAGCAATACTCGGCCGCTCCACTATTTCCCGGTGTAACTATAAGTAAACACATCATCTTCGAATAAGTAGCTAAAATAAATATATTTATTATACTTATACTATCTATACTTAACGATCTAGCAATAGGCCATGCCGATAAATAAAAGAATAGTAAAGAAATAACATTTACAATTATCATCTGAATAAATAATTTTTTATCTTTTCTTAATTTTTCAGCACCTTCATTAAAATTTTCTAGATAACTGTCAAGTTTCTTTTGAGTCTCTTCAACATTCTTAATAATTTTAACTTTATATAGAAAATCAAGTCCTTTATAGACAATAAAGTTATTGACTTTCTTGTTATAAACTAAAAGATAGCAGGCCCCAAGTAAAAATATATTGACGACAAAATTTAAGAAGATACTTATACCGACAAGACTATTATCGGGAACTATTTTAGTAAATATATTTAAAATAACAACTAAAGCATCGACAATTATCAGTGATATTTGATATAAGATATACTTTTGAACTGAAATATTAGTTGCTTTTCCATAAGGAATTCCCGTATCTTTCAAGTAAAAGATTTCAAACGATTCTCCTCCTACCGAACTAGGAGTTATCCCAGCAAAAAAAGGATATATCAAACATATTTGAATCATTTTTAACATCTTAATATTATTTTTTTCTTTTTTAGCAAGATAATAAGTCGTTACAGCTATAAAATATTTTGAGATAAAGACAAATAAAATTCCCATAAATAAATAAAATATATTTACGTTAGAAAGAGCATTTAGAATATCAAGGTAGTTATCTTTGAGAGCAAAATATAAAACAAAAATAAATAAAATAGTTACAAATAGAAGATATATTTTAATTTTATGCTTTTTCATTATCGATTACTTCTATACCTACTAATTTTCTTTCTTCTAAATATTTCATAGTTGCTCCTCCTCCGGTCGACACATGGTAGAATGAATCTTCAAATCCAAGATTATTAACTGCCGATGCAGTATCTCCTCCACCTACCAAAACTTTTATTTTATTTTTGTCTAATGCTTTTAAAATCTTTTTAGTTCCAATGGCAAATCTTGAGTCTTCAAACATTCCCATAGGTCCATTTATAACTACTCTCTTAGCATCTTCAAATTCTTTAATAAATAATTTTACCGTTTTATCTCCTATATCGTAGCCAATATCTTCGGAAGTAAAATCTTCTATTTTTTTAGTAATAACTTCTTCTTTATCTAATACGACAAAATCTTTCGGTAAAACTATTTTATCTTGATATTTATCTAACATTCTCTTACAAAAGTCTAAATGTTCTTCACTTACAATTGATTTACCAGTATTATACCCTAATACTTTTAAGAAAGTAAAGGACATGGCACCACCTATTATTAGTTTATCACAACATTCAAGTAATTTTTCGATCAAGACAATCTTATCATCCACTTTTTTTCCACCTAAAATAACAACAAATGGATGAGTATTACTATCTAAAATATTATCTATTTTTTTAACTTCTTTTTGTGTTAAGAAACCCAATCCACTAGGTAAATACTGAGGAATACCTGTTACGGAAGCATGATCTCGATGACATGAACCATAGGCATCATTAATAAAAATATCTCCTAGAGAAGACCAAAATTTTGCAAGTTTAGAATCACAATTCGATTCTTTTTTTCCATCTAAATCTTCAAATCTAGTATTTTCAATTAAAAGAACATCGCCATCTTCTAATTCGTTAACCATTTCTATTACTTTCGGACCAGTTGTCTCGGGACAAAAGTACACTTCTCGATTCAAATATTTAGATAATCTAATAGATACTGGATAGAGACTATTTGTCTTTTTATCTTTTTCGGTTTTAACTTTTCCTAAATGTGAAAGTAAAATTACTTTAGCTCCGCAATTTAGACAATACTTTATTGTCCTAACACTTGCTTTTATTCTCGTATCATCATCAATAACATTATCTGTCATAGGAACATTTAAATCACAGCGAATAATAACTTTCTTTCCTTTTAGATCAAAATCTTTAACTGTTTTCTTCATATTTTCTCCTCGATTATAATTATACAACATTTTTCAAACTAAGTAAATTATTAGTCTACATTTTAATAATATTTAATAAAATTAAGTGAGGTACTTTATGAAAAATACGATAGAATTCTACTATAATTTACGAATAGAAGAGCTTCATAATATAAAAGATAAATACTTCTTTACAGTGGGAAAGAAAAAATTTATTTTAGAAAAGATCGATAGTGATATTAGTATAATGAATGATATCTATAAACTTAATTACTACCTTCGCAATCTAAATTATATCGATTATATTATCTTAAATAGATATAATAGTCCTTATACTAAAATAGATAACAATTATTTTATCCTCTACGAAGAAAAAATTAATATTACTAGAGAAAATATATCACTTGCTATTATTTCTAATTTAGCAAGAATTAATATCGATAATATAAAAGCTCTCGAAAGAAATAATTGGGAATTATTATGGGAAAATAAAATAGACTACTTTGAAAGACAAATAGGTCAAAATGAAAAAAAATATCCTCTTATCAGAGAATCTATCGATTATTTTATTGGTCTTGGAGAAAATGCAATCGCTTATCTTGTCAATACCAAAAACGAACTTAAACCAGCCCTCAGTGATAAAAAAGTCTTATCTCATAATACACTAAATAAATCTTTAAGTAATCCAATGAATATTATTTTAGATCATCCCGCTAGAGATGTATCAGAATATATTAAATTATCTTTCTTTCAAAATAACAATAATATTTTTAGAGAATTAGATGAATATTTTTACTATAACCATTATTCACCATATGGTATTCGCGTCCTTTTTGCAAGAATAATTTATCCGAGCTTTTATTTCGATTTATATGATAACATCATAAGTGATAAATGTGAAGAAAAAGAACTCAATAAAATTATAGCTAGAATAGACGATTATCAAAAATTTTTATATCAAGTATACTTATATCTTCTAAAATACTATAATATTCCAGAAATAGAATGGTTAAAAAAAGCGAGAAATTAATCCTCGTTTACAACCTTAATAACTTCTGGCACTTCATTTATAAGAGCAGTTTCTATTCCATCTTCGAGAGTTGAAGATGATAAAGGACAATTCGAACATGCTCCAACTAATGTTACATAGACGACACCGTTTTCAAAGCGATTAAATTTAACTGAACCGCCATCATTCTCCAAATATGGTCTTATTTTATCTAAAACTTCGATTATTTTCTTCTCTACTTTCTTATCTTCCACTTTCATCACCTAGATAATATTATATATATTTTTTAAAGAAAGCACAACTATTTATTTTAAAATTTTTATTTTTTTATATCGACAATAATTAAAAAAAATTACAAGTTTTTAATAAAATAATGACTTTTTGCTAGAAATTTGGTACAATAAACGTCGTGAGGAAGATAGTATGTCAAAGATAAAAAAAGAAGATATTGTCAGAGCAAAAGTAACGGGAGTTCAAAAATACGGAGCTTTTGCTAAAGTTGATGATTATGATGGACTTATTCATATTTCAGAAATATCTTATAGTTTTGTAAAAGATATAAACGATTATTTAAAAGTCGGTGATGAAATATATGCCGAAGTAGTAGAAGTAAATGATAATAATAATCGTTTAAAACTAAGTATTAAAGATATCGACTATAAAAATGATGGCTCGAAGATTAAAAGAATGAACGAAACAAAGAATGGTTTTAAACCACTCAAAGATAATTTAGAGATTTGGATAAATAATACCATTAAAGATATTACTGATAAAATGTAAAAAAATCAAAAATATTAATAATTCTCTTGACAAATACTATTATTAAATGGTATATTATTAAATGTCATGAGACATTATGGGCGATTAGCTCAGTTGGTTAGAGCACCTGCCTTACAAGCAGGGGGTCATAGGTTCGAGTCCTATATCGCCCACCATTTTTGTTTTATATGCCGAAATAGCTCAATTGGTAGAGCAACTGACTTGTAATCAGTAGGTTACGGGTTCAATTCCTGTTTTCGGCACCATCTTTTTTTTGGAGGGATAGCGAAGTGGTCAAACGCGGCAGA
>CANQPC010000028.1 GCA_947625625.1 uncultured Bacilli bacterium | reverse complement strand
TTATTCATGAGAGAGTCACCTTCCTTCTATCTTTATTACAATATTAATTTTATCACAGTTTTATATTTTAGACAACTCTTTTTCACATTAAAAAAAGACAATCATATAAGATCATCATTTTTTATAATAAATACATTTTTATCTTTATAAAAAGCAAAGAAAACATCTTCTAACTTTATATCTTTTTTATCGAGAAGATTATATACCCATTTTTTATCTTTTTTTAGATGTTTAATAGTATCTTCTTGAATATCTCCATCTAAGATAATTGGTAAAGGAAATGGACTTTTATCATTATTATAAGGGAAAACTGATAAGCTTCCATTACTTTCTAAAATAGCATACTCAACTTCTTCAATACTTCGGTAACCTTTTTCGCGCAGTTGAACTAATAAATCATCGAGATTATAACGTTGCTTTAACATTTCATTGTAGTTGATTTTTCCATTTTTAATGACTACCGAAGGATTGCCATCTAAAAAGATACGAAACTTCGGCTTTTTAAGACTTAGATAAGCTAAAATACACTGAAGAATTACGAGTATGGAAATAGGTATTAAAGAATATAAAATTGATTTACCATAATCTTCGATACTTATTACTGTCAGTTCTGCAATTAGAAGAGATACAATCAAATCAATAATACTGAGCTGTCCTATTTCTCTTTTACCCATTATTTTGTAAATGGCAAAAATAAAGACATAGAAAAAAACTGTTCTAATCATTACTATCAACATTTTTATCACCATTATAATTATGGACCTTAGAATATTTTTTTATACACTGGCATATTCTTTACCAGGGTGAAATGATGATAACTAATTATTTAAAAAGCTTAATTATAACCAGCTTAACTATTCTCTTGGGTAGTTTACTAATAACACTATTTAATTATTTTAATATTTTAAATGGACTATTACTTGAAATTATTGAAAGTATTATACCTATTATAGCTATTTTTGTCGGAAGTTATTTAATTGGGAAATCTTCTTCGAAAAAAGGCTATATCGAAGGAATAAAATACAGTTCTATATGGGTATTAATATTTTTAATTATCAATATAATTGCTAAAAATATAAACTTATTAGATTTCGTCTATTTTATTATAATGATACTTTTCTCAGCTTTAGCTTCCATGATAGGAATAAATAGAAAAAAGGAATAGTTCCTTTTTTTATTTATTATTATTATATATAATTAAATTATGCTGAGCCCTAGTAGCGGATACATAATACAAATATTTATCTTCTTCTCGATATTTATTATCTTCATCAGTATAGATAATTACAGAATCAAATTCCAATCCTTTAGCAATATAGGAAGGTACTACTACTAAATCTCTCTTAATATGACTATAGTCATCGATTAACATCATATCAAAATCATCTTTAAGTAAATTAAATATCTTTTCAGCTTCAAGATTATCTTTAGTTATAATAGCTATAGACTTAGATTTTTCTTTCAAGTTATTTATATCTTCGATAAAGTCTTTCTTGGTAACTTTATCACGGAAAATAATATCGCTAGCTTTTTGATTTCTAATAGCGGTAACATATTTTAATCCTAGTATTTTGTTAGTATAATCGATAATCTTTTCCGTTGAACGATATGTCTTAGTAAGAGTAATATATTTAGAAGAAGGAAAAATACTAGATAGTTCTTCTAATGAATTATATTTATAATATGGATTAATAGTTTGATTAGTGTCTCCCAAAATTGTGTAATTGGCAGTCTTAAAGGTCTTTTTAATAATTAAATATTGTAGTTTATTATAATCTTGAGCTTCGTCAATGACAACTTCTCTAATGACATGATTAGTATTAAAACCAATTAGAAGACTTTTAATATAGAGAAATATAATAGCATCTTCATAGTATAAATATTTATCTTTTACTTCGCTCTTATATTTACAATATTTACTATTGTAGAAATCTTTAAAGATACTCTTAATATCGAGATTAATATTCAATATTTCTTTTAATTTTTTTTCGATACTGAGAACATTTTTCATACTTCCTTGATAATTATTATTAGCGATACGAATAGCCATTTCGTGTACTCTTTCAAAGAGAGGAAAATTATTATATTTATACGTAACCATTTGGTTTAATTCCTCTTTACTAATATCAATAAAGTCATCATAGACAAAATTACTTGTAAAAGATATATTTTTAATAATATCTTCGATATAATTATCGATATCTTCTATTATTTCATCAGACTGTTTATATTTAACTATCTCCGGATGGCTGACATTCTTTTTATAGTAACGAGAAATAAAGTCAGTTAAATTTTCGATATTCTTAAATTCACTAATATTTTGACATAGTAAATCATAAAAGGTCATACTATAAGTATTATCTTCTCCTAGTTCCGGTAAGACGTTGGAAATATACTCTGAAAAAACTTTATTAGGAGTAAATATGACAATATTATTAGAAGTAAGATTAGGTAGTCGATATAGTAAAAAAGCTATTCTATGGAGGGCGACACTAGTTTTTCCAGAACCGGCAATTCCTTCGACAATAAGATTTTTATCATCAGTATTTCTAATTACTTTATTTTGTTCTTCTTGAATCGTATTGACAATATTTTTCATCTTATCTGATGACTCTTCGGCAAGTACTTCTTGGAGAAGACTATCACTGATATTCAAATCATTATCGAAGATATTTTTAAGAGTAGCATTTTCTATTATGTACTGTCTCTTTCTAGTTATTTCCCCTTTTATTATTCCTTCCGGTGCCTTGTAACTAGCGGGCCCCGTTTCATAATCATAGAACATACTACATATTGGACTTCGCCAATCATGAACTAAATAGTTTAAGTTTTCTTCAATATGTGTTATACCTATATAAATATCGCTTTCTTCGCCATCTTCTTTAAATTTTATCGAACCAAAATATGGCTTATTTTGAACGCGAAATAATCTTTGAAGATAATTACCCTTCTTTTGCATAATCGATACTTGAAGATCGGACTCGATCATCATACTGCGCATTTCACTGGGATCCATTTCGGCATGAGTATCCCAAATAAATTTTTTAAATTCTAATACTTTAGCATCATCATCATACAGTTCTTGTCCTAGAGCCGATATTTTTTTTCGAACTAATTTAACAGTTCTATCTAAATATCTTCGTTCACTATCAAATTCTTCTTTCGAAATTTTCATACAATACCTCCTTACACGACTAAAAACTACATTTCTCTATGTAGTCTTCCAAGATGAAAATAATTTAACTTAAGCAAATGTCTTCTTAATTGTATTATAAATAAATTCCTTTGTCAATTCCTTTATGAGTAATTTTAAAAAAAAAGTCTATAAGAAATTTCTCTTACGAGACTTTTTTAAGTATTCACAGTTTTAATAATTATATTATTTTTCAAATTCTACTTTTATTAATCAGTACCAGTTATATTACAGAAAATGTCAAAATCATATGGCTGTTCAGTCATTTCTATAGGATTTTCTCCTATTGTTCCATCGATCCATAAATACAGTGTAAATGTATAGGTGTTTCCTGAGACTAAAATATCAGATGCATTTTGAAATTTTATTTTATCGCCCTCAGATATAGTAGAAAAATTTCCACTACCATATGATTTGTTACTTGTCGTATTGACCATTTCATACTTAAATGAATTGTGTTTCAATCCTTGTACTTCACCAGCATTATTAAGCTTATTTACATTTAGTTCCAACACTACTTGAGCATTAGGAGCCATTTCTTGAGATACCTCAATAGTAACAATTCTACCACCATTTCTATTTGAAGATGGAGCAAGTAATTTCTCATTATCGCTAGCTTTTTCACATCTTCCCGAGCCATTAGCAATCGTTACATCGACACTAGATTCAATTTCTTCTTCCTCACTAGTCCATATAAAGAAAGCAGCTGTCGTTCCAACTAAAATGATGACTATCATTAATAGTATTGATATTATCAAATATTTATTGTTATTTTTCATTTCCTATCACCACTATAATTAGTATACAGCATAATTAAAAATAAAACAAGCTATTTATAAACTTGTTTTACTAATTTATTAATGTCGAGGTTTAAATATTAGAGCTAAAACAAACGATATGAAGAGTGCTACCGATATGCCGGCCGCTGTTAAATCAAAAATTCCAAAGGCTAACCCTAGTGGTCCTAAACTACTTGCCGTATCCATGGCACCGTGAATTAGTAGATGACCGAAAGAAGTAATAGGAATTAAAGCACCAGCCCCTGCATAGAGAACAATTTTGTCATATATTCCAAAGATATCGAGAAAAGCTCCAATAACGACAAACAGGCTAGTAACATGACCGGGAGTTAACTTCGTATTATCTAAAATTATTTGCGCTATTAGACAGACAAAACCACAGAATAAAAAGGCATAAACATAAGTCATCATTCTACTACCTCCAAACTTATAGCATTAGCTATACTAGGAATTGACTCTTTCTGAAAGGTAAAGGTTGGCGAAAAGACAGCTCCTGTCGGTACAATTAAGACCTTTTTAAATTTACCTTGCAACATTTCTTTGTAGATATAACCAAAGTTCACGAGACCAGAACAAACAGGACCCGAACCGCCAGCAAAAACAGGTTGTTTTTGAATATCATATAACATTGTCCCACAGTCATTGTAATTACTTGAAATATCTAAATTATAATTTGTCATGAGATAATCTTTTAAAATATCTTTACCGTAGATTCCCAAGTCACCAGTGAGTATTAAATCATAATAATCAGGTTTTCTTTTAGTATCTTTTAAATGATTATAAATAACTTCCCCCGCTGCCGGTGCCATGACTGCTCCCATATGATTAACATCAGTTGTCCCTAAATCGATTACTTTTCCAACTGTCGAAGATTCAATTCTCACTTTACTCTTTTTATTAGATAATAGGATGGCAACTGCTCCTGTAGCGGTAAATGTCGCCGTTTTATGTTTAGGAGCACCATATTCAGTCGGATTACGAAACTGTTTTTCTGCAACCATATTATGACTGGAAGTTGTCACTAACACGCGTTTAGCATTTTTACTTTCTACGAAAGTACTTCCTATTAGTAAACCTTCACCAGAAGTAGCACAAGCTTCAAAAATACCTAAAAAAGGAATATTATAATCTCTTGCCATATAATCAGAAGCAGCAATCTGATTTTGTAAATCACCCGATATTAATAAGTCGATATCTTCTTCTTCAATTTTTTTCTTATCAATAATACCATCGACAGCTTCTTTCAATAATTTTACTTCCGCTTTTTCCCAAGTTTTTTCACCAAAGTACAAATCTTTTTCATGTTTTAAATCAAAATATTCCGATAGAGGACCATCATTTTCATAATTACCACATACCGTATAAGTGTCTTCTATATAAACGTTATTATATTTTGTCGTCATCTTCTTACCCTCCCATTATTATTAGTCTTATAATACCAAAGAAATAAACCGCTACGACACCATAGAGAATTACTGTTCCCGCTAGTTTAAAGATATTGGTCCCAATTCCCAATACTAGGCCTTCATGTTTATACTCTAGTGCTGAAGATGATATTGAATGTGCAAAACCAGTAATCGGTATTATTAAAGCCGCTTTTACTTTACTTACTAAAACGTCAAATACACCTAAGGCCGTCAAGACTGATGCTATTACTATTAGAGTTAAAATAACTAAAACACCAGCTTCTTTTCTCGGCATATCGAAAAGAAGACAATATAATCGAAGTAGTAATTCCGATAAGGCTCCAAGTCCTCCTCCTACTAAGAAAGCAATTATTCCATTTTTAACCGTATCTTCCTTAGGAGTATTTTTAGAGACAATTTCTTTGTACTTTTCTTTATTCATTTTATCACCAGTTATAGTATTATTTTTTATTTCTTTTTTATACTATTTTTCATATATTTTAGTATGAAAAGTAAATTTGTTAAGTCGACTATTATATTAATTATTGGCGGTATGATAACTAAAGTTTTAGGAATGATAATTAAAATTGTCCTTACGAGAACAATTGGTAGTGAAGGTATATCTCTATACATGATGGTCTTACCTACTTTTAATCTTTTTATTACTCTATGTAATTTAGGAATGCCAATCGCTATTTCTAAACTTGTAGCGGAAAATAAAAAAAGAGGTAAAAAAATTGTTTTACCGATAGTCCCCATTACACTTTTATATAACCTTCTCTTAATCGTTATTATCTTTTTAATTTCTCCAATATTAGCTAATACTCTCTTACATAATCACAATACTTACTTCCCTCTTATTGCTATTGGAGCTACTCTTCCCTTTATATGTATATCTAGTATTATTAAAGGTTACTTTTTTGGAAAAGAAAAAGTATTTCCAAATACCCTATCAAATATTGTCGAACAGCTAGTTAGATTACTTTTAACGGTAGTAGTAGTTGGAAAGATGATGAATTACTCACTCGTTCTTGCCGTTACTTTTGTCGTCCTTATCAATATTATCAGTGAATTATCATCTATTATTGTCCTTATCTTATTTCTACCAAAAGAAAAAATTAAAATCGAAGACTTTAAACGTGATAATCAGCTGTTAAAAGAGATAATGGGAATTTCTCTTCCTAATACAGGAGCAAGAATGATCGGCTCGATAACATACTTTTTTGAACCGATAATTCTTACTAATATTTTAAAATTTTCGGGCTATTCCCAAGAATTTATCGCTTCAGAATATGGAATAATAAATGGCTATGTCTACCCTCTTTTACTACTGCCTTCGTTTTTTACAATGGCAATATCTTCGGCTATTTTACCTGTAGTTTCAAATAGTTATAGTAGAAAAGATTATACTTATACAAAGTTCAAAATTAAACAAGCCATTTTTTATTCTCTAATCATAGGAATCCCTATGACGATAATTTTTATCTTTATACCAAGTATACCATTAAAACTTGTCTATAATACAAATTTAGGTCTTAACTACATTAGTATTATTGCCCCCTTCTTTCTCCTTCACTATATTCAAGCTCCTCTTACGAGTAGTTTAACTGGTATGGGCTATTCTAAAGAAGCAATGATGGGAACTCTATACGGTGGAATTGTCAAAATTTTCAGTTTAATTATTTTTAGTTTGATGAAAATAGGACTATGGTCTCTAGTAATATCTAGTATATTAAATATTTTAGTTGTCACTATACACCATATATACTATGTTAATAAATACTTAAAAAGAAAATAAAAAGAGTAATGCTCTTTTTATTTATATTTACTAGTTATTTGATAATATTCTTCGATTGTCAACCAATTACCATTATTATATAGTGTTTTTGCCAAGCTAGGTCCGACGTATCTTATATGCCATGGCTCATACATATAACCCGTTATGTCTTCCTTTCCTTCGGGATATCTGATAATAAATCCGTAGCGGTAACAGTTATTTTTTAGCCAATTACTTTCCGGAGTATTATCGAAAGTCATATCGACGGTATTGACATCGATAACAAGACCAGTTTGATGTTCCGAGTACCCCGCTCGAGCAGAATAGGTATCAGCTTTTTCGATTCCATCTTGCATAATATAATTATTATATATTTTTTCTTGGTCGGCATAAGAACGATAACCACTGGAAGGATAAATATTTAGTCCTAGACTTAAAGCATCCGCTGCTAACTTCTCGAAAGCTTCTTTGACATAGTCGACTATTTTGACATAATTATTAATTATGACAATATTTTCCGGTACATAACTACTTGGAAGACTATATGACTTATTGACAATGATAGTACCATCTATGTATGTAATACCATCTTCCTCATTAATAACGTACTGACTATCTTCAGTATTTTCACTACTATTTTGTAGATAGTCATTTTTTCTTTTTTCTTTATTAGTTAAAAGGACTTCATAAGTAATAAAAAAAAGTGTTAGAGCTAACAAAAAAACAGCAAAAATTAAATATGCTCTTTTTTTAATTTGATTACTACTCTTTTCTTTTTTCATTGGCCTCCTTTTTATTTACTTCAGTACTTTGCTTCGCACTTTGGCAGGAACTTTATCATACATAACGTTTCGAATAAAACATTCAGGACAAATCGATATGTAGTTGCCCCCATTATCTATTTCCACTTGACTGCCACTCGTAACAAAATTACCATGTGAGTCAATTCTAGCATTGAAGCCCGCTCCTTTACCACAAGTACATATCGTCTTTAATTTTACTAATGAATCTGATAATTCTAATAATCGACCACTGCCGGGAAAATGATAACCTAAAAAGTCAACTTTCAATCCATAGCATCTTATAGGAATATTAAAATCGTTGACGATTCTTCGTAGCTCATTAATCTGTCCGATATTTAAGAACTGAGCTTCATCTACTAATATATAGTTTATATGTTTAGCGAGTAAATATTCACCCTCTCCGTAAATTTTTGTATTTTCGTCGATAATAAAATCGGCTTCCGCTTGCATTCCTATACGTGATGTTACCTTCGTAGCGTCACGATCTTTACTTGGGCGCATTAAAAAGACATTTAACCCCGCTGCTTCCATTTCTCTTAATATATATAGTAGTTTAGCGGTTTTACTAGAGTTCATGGCTCCAGTATAAAACTCTAATTTTGCTCCACTTATTCGGCTTAAACTCTTACTAAATTCACGGTCAATTTCTTCGATATTATTAGCAAGTTCCATTACTCTCATAGAGCCCGGAGAAGTTTCTCCTCCTTTTAAAGTTCGGTCGCCATAGACTATGACATCAATACCAAGAGTATTGACGACGAAAAATAAGTCTTCGGCATTCTCGGTACTTAAAAACTGACTATTATCGACTAAAACACACGATACGGGAATAATTTTATTGTAGTCATAAATTCTTTCGAAAAGTTCACTGCCAACTTCCATATTAATATTTCGGCGCAAAGGATACGTTCCATCATCATTTTGGTATTTACTGATAATCTCCTTATTATCATCGGCATTCATAACAATGACATTATGATCGCTCTCTCCATAATTATATGCAGTCTGACATAAATCAGCAGACTTTCCATTTCCATATTTAAAATATAATTTTGCCATAATATTACTCCTTACTTCTTAACTGCTCGTGGATGAGCATTTTCATATACTTTTTTCATTTGTTCGTTAGTTATATGGGTATAGATACTAGTCGTATCTAAAGATTCATGCCCCAATAATTCTTTGACGGTCATAAGATCAGAACCATTTTCAAGCATATCAGTTGCAAAGGTATGCCTTAATGTATGGGGACTTATTTTTATATCGAGATTAGCTTTTCGAACTAGTCTATCGATAATTATTCTGATATATCTATCAGATAGTCTATTGCCATCTTTATTCAAAATAAGAAAACCGCTATTCTTTTTATTAAAGAAATGATAGCCATCATTTAAATAAGTATCGAGAGCTTTTTTAGTATGATTGTTATATATTACTATTCTTTCCTTACTTCCTTTTCCTAATACTTTAATAGTCTGATTAGTAAAATCGATATTATTTATCTTAATATTTACTAATTCACTGACACGAAGACCAGTAGCGTACAATAATTCAACTATCAAAGTATCTCTCTGGTTAATCGGACTATTCTCTTCACAGATAGAAAATATTTTATCCATTTCTTCATTTTTAAGAAACTTGGGAAGATAGAAATCTTTTTTAGGATTAGATACTTCTTTAAAGTAATTATTTTGAACGATATTCTCTCTCACTAAATAATTATAAAAACCTCTGATACTACTTAATTTTCGAGAAATAGAACTCTTATTTATCTTTCTTTCATATAAGTATTTTAAATATTTTGTTACTACTTCATAGTCGATATTTAAGATATCAATAAAATTATTTCCAAGAAATTCTTTATATTCAACTAAATCATCATAGTATGAAAGAATTGTCTTTTCACTGTAATTTTTAATTACCTTTAAATATTTAGTATAATTTTCAATATATTTCATAAGATTAGAAACCATCTCTTTCTAATTTTCTTATTTTAAAATATGTATCTCTACTCTTTTTATATGATTTTTCATTTAAATAGGCAAAGGCTATTCTTTCAACTAATTTATCGACAGAATTATCATTGTTACTTGCATATATTTTTTTTATCTTTAATAATCCGGGAAATTTAATAATGTTTTCTGGATTTTTCTCTAAATAATATATTAATTTTTTTCGAAGAGTAAAAATATCTCGAATATTCTCTCTATCATATTTATAGACAATATCAGGAATTATATATGATTTGTCAAGGTCAAGGCTCGGATCGACAATTATCATTGGATCATAGAGCCTAAGCTTTTGAAGATATATTTCTTCAAAGCACTCGTTCATATCTTCAAAAGAAGTAAACATCGAAGTGAAATCGTCAATTTCTTGCATAGAAGCTCCGATAAAAAAAGAATTCCTTTTTCTTATTTCATGAAGTATTTCATCATTACTATACTTTGTGTCATCGTTATCTTTATCTTTAATTTGAAGTGTATAGCTATACATCCTTCTATCACCATATTGATTATAACATGCTTGAAATTAATAGTAAATAAAATTGACTACTTGTTAACTATTAAAATAAAAAAATACTAAAGAAAGCGTTATTCTTCTCCTTAGTATTTTTAATGTAAATCATTTTTTTTAATCTTTGTTTTAGGTCTAGGATGATTACTAAATTCTACTGCATTTTCCATTTCAATAACTTTATCTAATGCCTTTTTTATATGTTCTGGATAAGTTAGTAATTCGTAGACATTTGCTAATAATTCAAAATTATTATCATCGGGATTTATGATTTCCGAAGTAGTATACAATAACATTTTCTTTGAATCTGATAGAGCAATTTCTGTATCAAAAGTAATATCAGTATACTTATTAAATTCAAAATTACCATTTGGAAAATTATTGCGAAGAGGTAAAATGTACGTTCGATATTTTTTATTTTTACTATCATAGATATATATTCTCTTAAAAACTATCTTACCATTACTATTTTTTATTTTATCAATATATGATATTATTTCTATATCATTATTAGTAATACCTAAAATATAATTTTTTACTGCACTTTCTAGTTTTTCTCGTCTTACCGTACATGTATTTAAAAATAATTTAATAGCTTCAGAATCTTTAATAAGATCACTTTTTTCTTCCTCAATATAGTATGGAAAAGATCGGGAAGTTACATAACCCTTTTTGATACTTTTTCGATCATTTTGAATTATTTCTAAATTTGTATTTAATTCATAAAACTTTCCATTTTTCTCTCTGACGGACAATAGTACTCTCTCTTTAGTAGAAAAAATACTATTGGGAAAATCTGTTTCATTGTACGTAAGTGATTCGTTTGCTTGATAATTTATTGCCAAATTTAAAAGTTCATCATCAAAAGTATTCGATAAAGGTATTAATTCAATTAAATGTATTTTACCCATTTAAGTACATCTCCTTCCAATTTTATAGTTTTTAATAAAATTATATTTCTTAATACATGATACTTCTCTTTTATAGTTTTATTATAGCAAATCTTTTTTTTGATGTAAAGTAAAAAAATATTCTATAAATACACTAAGATATAGAATATTTTTAACTATTAAATTCTAAGCAAATAGTATTTCTTTTGTCACACTATTTTCTAGATACATATTTACCATCTTTAGTAGATACAATAATCTCTTCTCCCTCTTCAATAAAGAGTGGAACTTTAACTAGCATACCAGTTTCAATAATGGCATCTTTCGTTGCATTCGTTGCAGTATTACCTTTTATACCTGGCTCAGTTTTAGTAATTTTAAAATCAATTTTTTCAGGAAGCTCAATGCCAAGCATTTCTCCTTCAAAGAAGATAAGAATTACTTCTAATCCTTCTTTTAAATATTTTACTTCTTCGCCAATTTGTTTTTTATTTAGTTCAACTTGCTCGTAACTTTCCATGTTCATAAAGCTATAATTATCTCCATCTGCATATAAAAATTGCATTTTCTGCTTTTCGACATGTGCAGTAGGTATTTTAATACCAGCATTAAATGAATATTCAGCGATAGAACCAGTACGTAAATTTTTTAATTTAGCTTTGACAATAGCGGCACCTTTACCGGGTTTTACATGTTGAAAGTCTAATACTTGATATAGATTTCCATCATAGTTAATTGTCTGACCTGTTTTAAAATCGTTAACATTTATCATGTTCTACCTCCTATTTTTTAATTTCTTTATGCTTTGTCGTCTTACGACAGTGGTTACAATATTTATTTAACTCTAATTTCTCTGGAGTGTTCTTTTTATTTTTCTCTTCAGTATAGTTAATATTTTTACATTCTTCACACATCAAAGAAACTAATCCTCTACTTTCATTTTTTTTCTTTCCCACAATAATTCCTCCTTTGCAGACATCTAACTAATTATATCATATTTTTTATAGTTTATTCAACTATTTTTTACTCTTTTGTGCTTTAATTTGCTTTATTTTAGTAACTATTCAGACTTAAACACTTAAAAAGAAGAGTGATTCGTATTGAATTGCTCTTTTAATTAATTTGAAAATAAT
>CANQPC010000027.1 GCA_947625625.1 uncultured Bacilli bacterium | reverse complement strand
AGAGCTATCCTTAGTACGAGAGGACCGGGATGGACCTACCTCTGGTGTATCTGTTGTCACGCCAGTGGCAGCGCAGAGTAGCTATGTAGGGAAGGGATAAATGCTGAAAGCATCTAAGCATGAAGCCCTCTCCAAGATGAGTTTTCCCATTGTTTAACAAGTAAAATCCCAGATAGACTAACTGGTTGATAGGCTAGAAGTGGAAGTGTAGCGATACATTGAGCGGACTAGTACTAATAGATTGAGGATTTAATCCCTTATTATTCAATTTGATTTAACCACATTATCATGTTTTCAGAGAACTATTAAAAAAATTTATTGAATTATATTGGTGATTATTGCGAAGTGGTTCACCTGTTCCCATCCCGAACACAGAAGTTAAGCACTTCAGCGCTGAAAATAGTGTTTTTGCTAAGATAGGTCGTCGCCAATATTTTTTTTATGCTCAAATTCTTAATTTTAAGATTTTGAGCTTTTTCAATAGTAAATTAAAAAATTAATTTTACATTTCCAAGCATAAATGCTATAATAGGACCGTGATTGCCAATGAGTACAAATATTCGAAGTAAATTTCGTGACCGAAAAAGATTATTTAAAAAGAAAAGAGAAAAAGAAGAAAAACTTCTTTTAGAAGAAGAGGAAAATAAACTTAAAGAAAATCCTGTTAAAATCATTTTCTTTTTACCACTTATAGCTTTTGGATTTATTAAAAAGTTTATTGATCGTCATAACAATACCCAAAATAGTAAAAAGCTTATCGAAGATGATACATTAAAAGAAACCCAAGAAAATGGTACAATTTCTAATTCTAAAATTAAAGGCTTTAGTAATATAAAATATCATTATCTTAAGGAGAATAATAATTTTATTCGAAAAGGAAAAAATTCTCAAATCAATACTATCTCAAATAAGTTACTTTCATCAAAATTAAAGTCCAATAAAAATAATGAGCTTTTAGACGTAGCTAAAGAAAATAAAATGCCAAAGAGTTATTGTCAAGACAACCACGATAAATCAGATATAGATGCATTAGAAAAGAAAATTATTGCCAAATTGAAGAAAAAAATAATAACCTTGAAGGCTAGTGTTGAAATATCGGAAACAGAAATTAATTTATTAAACAAGTATTCTGATAATTCAGAAATTTTAGAAGAGGCACAAAAAAAGTCTAAAGAAATCGATACCTTAATTGAAGAAATTAATAAAATAAATGATGAGTATAATCTCCTAGCGGATAATAATCTAATTGAAAATCCTCTTCTTTTAGATGATGAAAGTTTAATTGACTGTATAATTAAATATCGAGAAAAACTAGATAATATTGAAAACGAAAGCGTTACCAGTAAATTAAAGTTATTAAATGAATTTAGCTATTTACATATTAAACTTGATAAATTAGAAGAACAACTCGAAAGCTTAAAGCAAGAAAGTGATAGTCGTATCGAAGAATTATCTTCGCGAAATAAAAAATTTTGTGAAGCCAAAGATAAAGTTGATAATCTAGATGACGTCGAACAAAATTGTAATGCCATAATTGCCAAGAACAATAAGTATTTAGAAGAATTATTAACAAAAGTTGATAATATAGATGAAAGAAAAAAGACAGAATATAAGTTAAAAGGATTAAATGGCCTTTTGTCAGCATCACTTAAATATATCGCATTGTTAGGATTAACGCCAGTTCGTTTTTTAATACCTTCACTAGCGGCCAAAACAGTAGCAACTAGAAAACTAGTTCATAATATGATAGAAAATATCGGTTACGAAAAGACAGAAAAAGTAATTTATTCCTTAAATAATTATCAGTCTGATATTAACAATAAACTTTTTAATATCGATAGTCTAGAAAATAATATCGATTCGGCCTTAGGAGAAATAAATAGGTTAAAAAAAGAATTTCAGATTTATTTTAACAATTATCATCTTTCTGAATATGAAGAAGTATATAGTAAAATACAAAAACTTGAACAAGACACTCTTGTAAGCAAAGAAAAGACGCATTTAATAAAGGAAAAGTTGATTCTAGGAAAATCTCGCAATAGAGAAGCAATATTAAAAGTAAAAAAGTTAAATCAAGCTCAGAGAAAATATAACAAATAATTAGCTTATAATTATAAAATCAAAATTAATGAGAAATTAAAAAATTTGCCAAATTTCCCTTGAACCAACCACAAAAATATGGTATACTTACTCTAGAATAGAAGATAGTATCATATATGAGGAGGAAATTTTATGAATACAAATTTTAATGTTCTAGATAAAGTAAATAATACAGAAAAGAAAGCCAGTGCTATAGTTAGATTTAAAAGTGAAGATAAAGAATATTTAATCTATAGTATTGATGAAAACGAACAAAATAGACAAATTCTAGTATCAAGATTAATCAAAAATTCTGAAGGAAAAAATTATATTGAAAATATTACTGATGAAGAAAAGAGTAAATTAAATAATATTGTTTATAATATAGTTATTCTTCTTCCTTCCGAATTCCAAAAAGGAGCAGATGCCAAAACAATTATTTCCGATTTTTCTACTAAGTATTCTGTGACTTTAACTAAAGACAATCTTGATTTACTAGAACAAGAATATTACAGTAATTGTTCCATTGCTATAACAAATAGCGAATTAGTAAATACTGCCTTAAATTTCTATCAACAATATTTAGAAAATAGTGAAGTACAAGTTAATAATAGCATTCCAACTTGGACAATGCCAACTGAAGATAATTCGAAAGTAATGCCATTGCCAAGTGAAGCACCTAAAGCTCCTGTTGCACCAGTAACACCTGTTGAAAACAGTAATATTGAAAAAGCTTCTGAACCATTACCTAATAACAGCACAGAAGCACCTTTACAATCACTTGATAGTATTACTGAAGACACATTACTCAACATTAAACCAATTGGACAAGATGCCGAACAAGATAGTGAACCAACATTGCCAAATCCTCAAGCAGAAAAGCTAGCTGTTGTATCTGATCCAAGCTTATCACAAGCAGCAGGAATAAATCCAGCAATGCCAACGGGGCAGCCTAATTTAGGAAAAGCCAATAAGAGTGGCTTTGCTAATAGTAAATATGTTATAATTGGAACAGTTTGTTTAGTTTTATCAATTGCTGTTATCGTAGCGGCTTACTTTATTATTCGTAATATCAAGTAATCGATTTTGTTTTGAATATATACAGCCACAGTAATTTTGCCTATAAAGATTATATTTGTGCGATAGAGAGATGGATTTCTTATACCCATCTCTTTTTTTAAAATCCGAATATAGCCAGTTAATATCGTATTTAGTGGCAAGCTTTTTTCCAATTTCATTAATTAGTACAGAATTTTTATAAGGACTTACCGAAAGAGTAGTACCAAAATAATCAAATCCCATTTCCTTAGCCTTACTAGCGGTCTTTTCCATTCTCAAGTAGTAGCAGACTTCACATCTCTTTCCTCTTTCTGGTTCCGATTCTAATCCCTTTATTTGCTTTTCATATAGATCATTATCATAATCACAATCGATAATTTCCA
This sequence comes from uncultured Bacilli bacterium, assembly GCA_947625625.1. Taxonomy (GTDB): domain Bacteria; phylum Bacillota_I; class Bacilli_A; order RF39; family UBA660; genus CAG-302. The sequence continues at coordinate 12,427 of CANQPC010000027.1, read as the reverse complement.
CTTTATTAACTTTATCAATTTCCTTTATCAGTCTTATCTGTTCGTTCTTTCTCTTCAAATATTCACTGTAAGGATAAATATTAGGATTATAATATAAAATAGTAATATCAAAATAAGAAGATAAATAACTAATTACATAACTGCTACAAGGAGCACAGCAACTGTGAAGAAGAAGTCTCTTTTTACCTTCCAAATTATGTAAAATATCTTCACACTTTAAGTCATAATTTTCCTTCATAACTAAACTCCTCTCCAAATAATTTACTAATATTATAACATAATAAAAATACTTTTTCATATAATTTCATTGAAAAAAAGTTTGTAAACTGCTACAATATAAATGGAGGTACATATGGAAAAACAAAAAAGCATTCCCTTAAAAAATTATATTTTACTGGCAGCAGTGTTGACAGCAACAATTATTTTAGTCATATATTTTTATATGTGGTATTCCAATTATCAAGATAGCCGTTTAAACACACCAATAATAGATAAATATATGCAAGTATTAAATTATAATGAACTTAGTAATTATTTAATTGAAAACAAGGACTGCGTCATCTATACATCATCTTTAAATAACGAAGAAATAAGAAACTTTGAGAAAGATTTTCGAAAGTTAATTATTAGTAATTCACTTCAAGGAAAAATAATATATTTAGACTTAACTTCCGAACTAGATGATAAAAATATAAAAAAAGAAATCAAAGAAACATATCAAAAAGCTGAAGACGATATGACGAGTGTTCCTTCGATTATTATTTTTAAAGATCGCATGATAGACAGTATTTATAATATTCAAAAAACAGACTATGATATCAATTCATTGGAAGAATATCTAATCCAAAAAGGTGTTATTGATGATTAATATCGTTTTATATGAGCCAGAAATTCCTGAAAATACAGGAAACATAATGCGAACTTGTGCTGCCACTGGAAGCAAGTTACATTTAATTGAACCATTAGGATTTATTCTTGACGAAAAGAGAATTAAAAGAAGTGGAGTAAATTATATTGATAAGGTAGATTATCAAACTTATCTCGATTTTGATGATTTTATATCTCAAAATAAAGGAGAATATTACTTTTTCACAAGATATGGTACCAATACATATAGTGATGTTGACTATAGCGATCCAAATAAAAATATTTACCTAATATTTGGTAAAGAAAGTACAGGAATTCCCAAAGAAATTCTTCGAAAAAATATCGACCATTGCTACCGCATTCCCACTACTGATAACGTTCGAGCTTTAAATTTATCTAACTGTGTAGCTCTAGTAACATACGAAGTTTTAAGGCAGCAAAACTTTCCTAAATTATTACGAAGTGACCCTTTTAAAGGAGAAGACTATTTAAAAAAAGAATAGCTATGAAATAAAGCCATTCTTTTTTATTTTGTCGACAATTCTATCCATCGAAACATCCCCTTCGATTCTAGTAGCGGTAGTTTCTTCTATACCATCTTTAAAAAATACAGTAGCGGGTGTTCCTCCATCAAAACTAATAGTATTCTTAAATTCTTCATATTCCTCATCAGTAAATGAACTAATATCAGTATAATAAATTAAAATATCATATTTATTAGCTACTTTTTTCAATTTAGGTTTAAAGTCCTTACAATGCGTACATTTTTTAGCAGTTATACATAGTATAAAAGATTCCTTATTATCAATTTTCTCCATTACCTCATTATAAGAAAGACGAATAAAATTCTTTTCATTAAAAAATTTATAACCAATAAAAATAACTATAATTAATATTAATATTATACCAACTATCAGTATATTTTTATTAACTTTCAATTTCATTTTTAATCACCAATATAATAATATCATTTTTTACCCAAAATTGCAAAAAACTATTTTAATTTATTAAAAAAAATGATATTATTATATATAGAATAGTCTAGTGGAAGGAGACCGCATGAAAAAATTCAAATATTTAATGTTTACTTTGCTATTATGTTTATTAAATCTTAATTATGTAAATGCTTCTTGCACTAGTGAAGAAATTTCTAAATTAAAAGAAGAAGTAGACAAAATAAAGATAACCTATAAACATTTAGGAGAAGTAATCAAAGATGATGGTAGCAAAGTATATAATGAATTTTTAGTAACCGCTAGTAATATTCCCGAAGAAGTATATATTCATCTAAGTCCATTGACAGATGAAGATTTTGTTGAAAAAGATAATACTCTTCAAATAACTTTAACTACTGGAAACTGGTCTTATATAGCCTATTCAGGTAAATGTGAAACTACTATCAAAAAAATAGAAGTAAAATTACCAAGATTTAATATCTACTCATTAGATCCACTATGTGAAGGAATCGATAGTGATGACTTTGAACTATGTAGTAAATATTACGAATATGAATTTAGTCGTGAAACTTTTGAAAGAAAAGTAAAAGAATATCGAAGAGTAAACAATATTGGCGTAGAAGATAAACCGGAGCAAAAAAGTGAAAATATCTTTAAAAAAATCTTTCCAATATTAGATGAATATAAATTATATATTATTATTTTTCTTGGAATTATTTTACTAATTTTAGTTACAATAATTATAATCAAGAAGAAGAAAAAAAGAGCAATTCTAGAATAAACATATTTTTAAGTATTATTAAAGGAGTGTGAGAAAAAGATGAATAAACCAAATATAATCAAATATATCTTAACATTATTAATATCTTTTCTACTCCTAAGTCCTTTTGCCTATGCAAGGGTTATAACAAAAGAGTATAGCAGCTATTATTTATTTGATGAAGCCATTTCTGTTAATTCTGGAAATAATATTACGCTATCTGATACAATTAATACAACTTCTTTTCTATATCATCCTTATGATACGATAAAAGAAAGTGAAGTAGTAAAAGTTCAAAAAAGTTGCGACAAAAATGATGAAGATTGTATGACATTACATGACTTCTTTGCAATAAATTATTCAGCACAACAAGGAGGAAAAGTTTATGAAGTAAATAGTGATAATGACACTGGCTTAATAGAGTATTCCCAAAATGGTAATTATTATTATCTTCATGGAAGTTATACAAATGAAAATGGTAAAACAAAACCTGCGGGAAAAAGCCCTGTTGAAAGTTATAGTATTCGTATTGGCGACAATAAATTTAAAAAGTTGAAAGATCTTGGAGATATTGATATGGCATATAACATACTTTCGTGTGCATCTATTATTCCTAAAGAAGGAGTACATGTAGAAAATGTAAAAGATGAAAAATCTGGAACTTTAACATCTACTATAAGAAGATTTTATAGAAATACATTTCAACTAAATTGGGCTACTTACAATCTTTCATCTAATAATAGCTCATGTGTTAATGGAGCAAGGCCAATTTATAATAATAGCGAGCATGAAGCACGAATATTGTCTCCAGCTGTATATAAAATTGTATGGCAAAGAGATGAATATGTTTGTGATCCAGTCGAAACTCCTTCTACTACTAAATGTAATTCAAGTAATACTATAACACAAAACTGTGACCGTAAAACTATTACCATTGGAAATAATGTCGTCGCGGATGTTTCTATAAATCAAAGTGCCACTGTTACTAATATTTTAACCCCTGATACTTTGCATCAAGGTGGGGGATTTAAATTCGGCTTTCTCTATTACAATACCGTAAGCTGGAAAATTAATGAAATTTCTTCATTAGATGGTGCAGATCACAGCGGTGATATTGCCAATGAAATGAAAAATATGCTTAAGACAAGAGAAAAATTAACTGATAGTATAAAAATTGAAAATATATCTTTTGGTGGTAAAACACTATATAGCAGCTTAATTCAAAAAAAATGTCAGCAATCTGGAACTTTTGAAGCAGGGGAAACAGTAACGACAGTTTGTACTTTCTTTCTTCCAAAGTCAGTTGTTAAAGAATATACTGGTGAAGTTATATATTCTTCTGAAGAAGGTGATGGAATAAATAATATGTATTATACTCCTATTGATTACCTTGGAAAATATAATATAAAAGCAGCATTAAGCGGTTTGAATGTTTTAACAGGTGATAATGATGATATAAGTGAAGATTGGCGCCTTGAGTTTGGCGGTAATAATGATGAAAGTTGCCAAATAGATATTTACAATCGTATATATGATGATCCAAATATTATATCACAATTAAACCTATCTTTTGCTTTTCTTTATCGTCCTATCGACTTACAAAATCCTTTTCCAAATAGAAATCCAGGAGTAAACTGGTATGACTGGTATCAAAATTCAAACAATAGAGAAGACTTAGAAAAATCTTATACTAATTGTGAATACAATATAGAAATTAATATGGAAACATTAAATGATATCAAAAAATACAATAGTAAACATGATGATGGCTATTTAGACTGGGATGGAATTAATATCAAAGATGGAACAAGTGAATTTGTTAAAGATTACGTTACAAAAGGATGTGATAGCTAGATGAAATGGTCTTTTGCATCTGTTGGTTTAATCGTCTTTGGCCTAATTGGAGTAACTATCATTATGCTCTTCGAGCAGTTAACTACTACTAATGAAAGTGATTACTATATGCTAAAAGAAGTAACAGAAGCCGCTATGATAGATGCCATTGATTTAAAATATTATCGTGAGACAGGAGATTTAAAAATTATCAAAGAAAAATTTGTTGAAAATTTTACTAGAAGATTTGCAGAATCAACCCTTCTCATTGGAACAGGTTATCACGTATACTTTTACAATATTATGGAAACTCCCCCTAAAGTAACCATATCTATAAATTCAACTTTAAGGGAGTACACTATTTTCAATGACACAACAGCAGCCAATGTTAATAATACTTTAACAGGAATTTTAGAATATACCAATAAAGATTCAAGTAGCTCATCTGAAATTTCGAGTAATGAAAAAGTTTACGAAACCAGAGAATTTTCTAAAACGTATTACAATATAATTGATATTAAAAATAATGTAGCAGCAATAACTGAACGTGTAAATATTCCTGAAAAGTTAAAACAAATTGGTATAAAAGATGTTAAAATAAAAGAAATTAAAGATATCAAAATTGTGAGTGAAGAACAAGATCTGCTAGATGCAATGCTCGAAAGAGAAATTGATTGGGCGTCTGCAACTAAGCAGGATAAACGAACTAATTTTTCTATAGAAAATCTTGATATTAATAATTATTATACTGGCATTACAATAAATAATGTACCACAATATTATAATTGTCATGAAAAAAAGGGAACATTTGATGGTAGTGATTATTGTAATAGTGGTGAAAAAAATGAATACTACATTAGTTGGACTAGCCCTGAACTTAATACTGCCAAAGAAAAAATAGTAATAAGCTATACAATTGTATGGGAATACCAAGAATACATAAAATAAAAAGGAGGAAAAGAAATGAATAATTTAAAAGCTTCGATGAAGAAATTTTTTGGTAACAAAAACACTGTTACCATCTTAGGAGTAGTATTATGTTTAGTAATACTATACTTTGGGTACAATTATCGTATCAATAAGGAGGTTGAATTAGTATCCGTACCTTATGCTAAAGTTACAATTCAGCCCAGAACTTATATAACTAGCGATATGATTGGAACAATGGAGGTACCTAGGTCATTCTTAGTAGGAAATTACTATTCTAATAGTAGTAACATTATTGGAAAATACTCAAACTACAATACCATAATAGCGGAAGGAAGTCTTTTCTATACTGACTTAGTAGTTTCTGATGATGAACTTCCAGATTCTGCATTCCAAGATGTACCTGAAGGAAGTACCTTAATTAACTATCCTGTAACAATATCGAGTACGTATGCCAATTCCATGTCACCAGGTAGTTATATCAATATTTACTACAAATCACTAAATGATGATGGTGAAGTAATGTTTGGAAAATTTATTAGCAATATCAAAGTATTAGATGTCAAAGATTCTTCAGGAAGACATGTCTTTGAAAATACTACTGAAGCAAGAACCCCTGCCTACATGTTATTTGCTTTGCCAGAAGAAACTCACTTACTTCTAAGGAAAGCTCTATATCTAGATGACTATGATGTAGAATTACTACTAATACCTAATACCGCTACTATAAGTGAAGACACTAAAGTAACTGTAAGTAGTACCCAAATCGAAGAATTTATCAATTCTAAAACAGCTTTTGTATCAGTAGACGATTTGCCAGATATTAATAGCCAAGTAACTGAAGATACTGATGACAATAATCAAGATACTACTGATAACAATAATCAAGACAATGGCTAATATTAAAGAATAATAAGGAGGTTGAAAATGGAAGCAGAATTTACCCAAGTAGATTTTGGGCCCTTAAAACAATTCCTCGACAATGATGATATAACCGATATTTCCTATAGTAACGGTGGACAAGTATGGCTTAAAACTTTATCACAAGGTGTTCATCGAGTAGAGAATACCGGTATAGATAATGCCCTCATGGAAAAGATAGCCTTTCAATGTGCCAATTCGATGGGAAAATCCTTTAACATGGCTAATCCTTTTCTCGATGCCGAATCAGCCGAACTCAGAATGAATTTCGTTCATGATTCCATTGCTAAAAATGGCATTGCTGTCTTAATAAGAAAGACACCAGCCAAAATAAGACTAGAGAAAGATAAAATAATAGCGGAAGATTACATCAGACTTAACATCCATGATTTTCTTCTCAAATGTGTTGAAGGTCATTGCAATATCTTAGTAAGTGGAGAAACCGGTTCAGGAAAAACAGAGTTCATTAAGTATCTAGCGGCTCATACCAAAGAAGATGAAAAAATAATAACTATCGAAGATACTTTGGAACTTCACTTAGATAAAATTTTCCCTCATCGTGATATCGTCGCCATGAAGACTAACAATATCGCTTCATATTCAGATGTTCTAGTAACATGTATGAGACAAAATCCCCGATGGATTTTACTATCCGAAGTAAGAAGTGCCGAAGCCGTTATGGCAGTACGAAATTCCATATCTTCAGGACATAATATCTTATCGACAATTCATGCCGATAAAGCCGAATCAATACCAAGTAGATTATATAGTCTACTAGAATCAAATATCGAAATAGATCAGTTTCTAAAAACCATTCATAGATACGTTCAATTAGGTGTACATATTAAAGGCTATTATAGTCAAAAATATAAACGCTTTCATCGTGAAGTATCAGAAGTAGTCGAATTTTACGTAACTGATGACAATAAAGCCGAATATAAAATACTTTATAAAAAGACTCCTGATGGTAAAGAAAGCATTGCCAATCCCTCAAAATATCTATTAGGATATTTAGAGAGTCAAGGTGTTATTATGCCTCCTGATATTCTCGTTAAAGAAGAATTTAGTGCTATAAATAATAATACTGAAAAGCAAGATACCAACAGTTTTGTTGTTGATAATAGTATTCTTAAAGAAAATGAAGTACCAACACAAGCAAGTGCACCTTTACCAGCTAATAAAATATCGCCAGTCGAAGAAGCAAAAAATGTTACAGTAAATAATTCACCTAGTCAAAATAATCAAGTAAATAAAGAAGTAAAGCCAAATGTCAATATGCCAAATTTTATAGCTTCACCTAACAATTTACCAAATACCAATAATAACATACCTGTAACAAATAATACACTTGCTGTAAATCAAAATCTTCAAAATAATAATCAAAAGCCTTATACTAATCCTAGCCCTCAAGCTATCAATGTAACTAGTATAAATAATAATGTATAAATAAGGTGGTGAAATAGTGGAAATACTTTTAATAGGTCTGATAATTCTTTTTATCGTATCATATCGAACTAAAAGAGGAGAATCAGTATATAAATTTATATCTACAGAAGCAATAAATACCTACAAAAAAATAGAACCATATTCTTTTAAAGTAATGCGTGAGAAAGTAAAAGAATTAGGCCTCGAATATACACCTCGGCAGTATTTATTTCAAATTATAGCTTTTGCCGGTTTAGCGGGTGGTATAAGTTATCTATACTTTTACAATTTATTTATATCTGCCATCTATATCGCCGCTGCCGTTTCCGTAATACCTTATATAACATATTTAAGATGTAAAAGACAGTATAGTGAATATATCTTTGAACAAGTACAAGTATATTGCACTAATACCATTATGGAATTTGCTACTACTCAAGCATTTGTCAAATCATTAGAAGGAGTAGTTGAATCAGAAATTCTCGAAGAACCACTTTTATCAGATGTCAAAACAATGATTGCTCTATCGTATGAAAAAGGAGATGTTTACGATTCAATAAAGTATATGGATACTAAATATCCTTTCTATATGGTAAAAAATATGCATCAATTATTCCTTCAAGTAACTAAAGAAGGTGCTAAAGATACATCTGAAACGTTCGAAAATATGCTTGCCGATATCGATATCTTAGTTGAAGGTGTCTATAAAGACCGAACCGATAGAGCCCAGTTCCATAAACAATTTATAACCTTTGGTGTAGCTCTTTACGGTATGGTTGCTTTAATTCAAATTCTAATAGGAACAGAAACATATATATCGATGGTAGATAACGTTTTAATTCGTATTTTAGTTCATGGAATTGTTATTATAAATAGTTGGTTTCTCCTTTCCGGAGAAAAATATTACAACGAGAATGTAGGTGCTGAATAATGATGGTTGAAATGCTTATTATTGCTATCATAGTAATCTATATTTTCGTAGTAAATGGAAAAATTGATAAAGATAATATATTTACTAATAACAATAAATTATGCAATTTAATAAAAGAAAAAGATTATGATTTTCTCTTAATAGCCAGATATGGTGATAGAGTATATAATCCTAATGAAGTATTCATGAAAAGAGTAAAAAATGGCATACTAGTAGCGGCAGCACTTATCTTTCTCTTTTTATCAAAATTAAGCTATTTAACAGTAATCGCTGCCATAGTAGTAGGCTTCCTAGTATATAAACAACCATATTCAAGTTTACGTAAATGGTATCGTAGTCATTTGAATTATATCGATTCATTATTACCATACTATTTAAAGAGCCTAGAAGTATTAATCCATCATTATACCGTACCAGTAGCTTTAGCTCGAAGTATTGATGATGCTCCTGAAGTATTTAAACCAGGTCTTCGAAGACTAATAGCCAAAATAGAAGCAGGAGATTCCTCAGTTGACCCATATATGGATTTTGCTAAAGAATATCCAGTAAGAGATTCAATGCGAATGATGAGATTACTTTATCGATTAGGATTAGGAGAACAAGAGAAAAAGCATCAGCAGTTAGTATCATTTTCTAAATCCGTTTCATCTCTTCAAGCCAAAGCAAGAGAGCAAAAATATCAAGCAAGATTAAATGCTATGGAACGAAAGACCATGTTAATGATGTGTGTAACCGGTTTCGGTTCACTAGGATTACTATTGATTTCAATATTTATGTTGATGGGTTCATCAATGTAAATATTTGAAATATATAAAAAAGAATAAAGAAATAATATATGAAAGAAGGTGAGAAATAATGAAAGAAGCAACAGGTGAAGTATCAATGACTGTAATAGTTATCGTAGCAATAGCAGTAATAGGTGGTATTTTAGCCGCTATGTGGGGACCTATAAAAAAAACTATATCTAATGCTTGGGGAAGCACTGGTGCATCCTCTTGCGAAGCAATGGAGGGTTGTACGTGGTCAGAAGACAAAGGATGTGTATGTACTGGTACTGGCTCAACAGGTGCAACTAAATAATAAAATTAAATAACAAATAAAGCAGGTGATTAAATAATGAGAGATGCCTTTGGTGGAACCTTTATGATAAAGTTAATGTTAATATTTATTGCTATATATGTAACTTTTATCGCAGTAGCATTAAATTATGCTAAAGCCTTTAGAGTTAAGAATAAGATTATTGACATTATCGAGCAAAATGAAGGATTAAATAATTGTGTTGATACTAGTGAAGGTAGTGTCATAGACCAAATTAATACATATTTAAATAGTATCAGTTATTATGTTTCACTAGATAATAAAAATGCCAATGTTATTGCTGGAAAAAATTGTACCCAGTATTGTTCTAGTAGAGGATATTGTATCGAAAAAACAGAAAATACAACATCCAAAACAGAAAATATAATTAGTTCATACTATACAGTAACGACATATATAAATATCGATTTCCCATTTTTTGGGCTTAATTTTAATATACCCATCAGAGGAGAAACCCGTAAAATAGAAAGGATACAAAACTAAGAAATGGATACCATAATAGCAAATAAATATAATGAAATACTAAGCATGCTAAACATTGAAATATCAAAGAAATTAGAAGGAGAATACGAAGTAGATGAAATAATTTCTACCTTTGGAAATTTTTTCTTCAATAAAATGTTTCTAGATATAACCGCTATTAAAGATTATAAAGATTTAAGTAATCTCCAAAAATTATCTATGAGTATCAATATGGATAAAGTAATTTTACTTCTCGATAAAGATGATGCTATCAGTGATAACCCTAATTTCTTATCAAAATTAGTAGATATGGGAATATATAATTTTACTAAAGATGAAAATAATCTCATGTACTTATATAATAATCCCAATATTTATAGAGATGTAGCTTATCTTCAGAAAGAAGTTAGTAGCGGTCAAGAAAATACTGAAAGTAATTCCTCTGCCAAAGCAAACTCAATAGAGGCAAATACAAATAGTAGAAAAATAATTGGTATTAAAAATGTAACCGATTCCGCAGGATCGACGACCTTAACATACCTACTAAAAAAAGTATTAAGTGATTATTATAGTACCATTGCTATTGAATTAGAGACAATGAATTTAACATACTTCAAAGATAAAGATTGTCTTACCGTTAAAGAAGATAATTTTGAAAATACTCTCAGTAAATATAGTTCAACAGATATCTTTATAATTGACTTATCAAAGTCTAAAAAAGAATATCTCTGTGATGAGGTTCTATATCTAATTGAACCTTCTACTATTAAGTTAAATAAGTTGTCCTTAATAAATCCTAAAATATTTGAAGAGTTAAAAGGAAAAAATATCATTCTAAATAAAAGTTTACTTACAGAAGATGATATTGCCGATTTTGAAGTAGAGACCGGTTTAAAAGTATTTTATAATATGCCACCATTAAATGATAAAAAAGATGTAAGTGATAAAATACTGCCATTACTAGAAAAATTAAGCTTAGTAAAACCTGCCTCTCCCGAAGCACAAGAAGAAAGTTCAGACAAGAAATCATTATTTAGTCTATTTAAAAAGAAATAATATTGAAAATTCAGTATTATTTTTTTTTCAAAAAAGTTCTTGACAGCTATTGTAGCATGTGCTACAATTAATACAGAAAGGAGGTAACCATGAATAACATAGTAAGTGATATTCGTAAAAAACAAGATGAAATAATAATGATGATAAATTCTACCTTTGACAAAATAATTAGAGATGTATCTTCATTAGAACAAAATAGCCCTCGAGAAGAAGAACAATATGAAATTATCTATCCTATAACTAATGTTTCTGGATTTAAAGGAACCAAAGTAATCGCGGTTATTTTAAATAATGACAGAATTAAAGCTCCGACATGGAAAACTGTTGTCAAGATAGTTTTATCTGAAGTTATTAAAGACGAAGATAAAAAAAGAAGGTTGTATGCTTTACGTGAAAAAATATTAGGCCGTAATAGGACGAGGTTATCAGCGGTTTCTGACGATATGAGAAGTCCACTAAAGTTAGATGAAGACTTATATATAGAAACTCATTATGATACTGAAGCCTTAATGGACTTGTTATTAAAAATATTAAATGATATCAACTACGACTATAGTCAAATTAAAATAGTTATAAAAAATTAAAATATAATGTAAAAGTTATTATCAAACAATTGACTTTACCTTTATTTTGTTATATCATATTATTATAGTTTGAAGGAGGAAATAAGTATGTATTTTTTAGATGGATGTCCTAGTGATTTACAACCAGTAATGACAATAATAGGATGGGTAGTATTTTTAATTCAATTAGGAATCCCAATCATATTAATTGTATTAGGAATGCTTGATTTAGGAAAGGCTGTAATAAGCAGTAAAGAAGATGAAATTAAAAAAGCGAAGAAGTCTCTTGGCAATAGAGCAATATATGCAATAGCAGTATTCTTAGTTGTATGGGTTGTTAGATTAGTTATGGGCTGGTTACCAGATCTGTTTAATAGTGATGATGTTAGTGAAGAAAATACTAGAGCTTGGGAAAGCTGTTGGACTTGTATAAGTAAAAGAGGAAAATGTACATATTCTGATTAAGCATATATCAAAATATCAAATAAATAAATAAAAATTCATGGAACCAAAAATCTTAAAAAAAAAGCAGGTTAAAATTATAAATTAATTTTTTTATCATTGTAAAATCTTATAAATTAAGACTTTACAATGATTTTTTCTTTAAAAAACCGATTTCTAGTTTACC
>CANQPC010000026.1 GCA_947625625.1 uncultured Bacilli bacterium | reverse complement strand
ATTTTCAAATTAATTAAAAGAGCAATTCAATACGAATCACTCTTCTTTTTAAGTGTTTAAGTCTGAATAGTTACAAATGATATCGTTCATGTATTAAATTATTTATTTTAAATAAATGATAGAGGAAGTAAAAAGAGAGTATCTAGAAACATTATTCGACATCTTTTTTTTGATAGGTTACATATAATTAAAGGAGAGGTGATATCGTGAATAAAGCATACTTGGGTATTGATATTGGAAGTATATCGACGAAAGGGGTAGTAATTGATGAAGATAATAACATTTTAGCTTCTAGTTATTTATATACGGAGGGAAGTCCCATAGTAGCTACAAAAAAGGTTATCAAAGAACTTAAAAGACAGATGAAAAATAAAAATTATCAAGTGGTGGGAGTAGGAACGACAGGCTCGGCTAGAAAATTAATTGGTGTCTTACTTGGTGCTAATACTATTAAAAATGAAATAACCGCCCATGCTGTAGGTACTACGAGTATTTATCCTGATGCGAAGACTATCTTTGAAATTGGAGGTCAGGATTCTAAAATAATTTTTTTAAACAATGGAGTAGTAAGTGATTATGCTATGAATACACTGTGCGCTGCTGGAACGGGGGCTTTTTTATCTAGTCAGGCTAAACGTCTTGGTATTACTATCGAAAAATTTGGAGAAATTGCTTTAACAAGTAAAAATCCTACTAAAATAGCGGCCCGCTGTACTGTCTTTGCTGAATCTGATTTGGTTCATAAAGCACAGATGGGATGTGCTAAAGAAGATATTGTAGCGGGATTATGTTATGCAGTAGTAAATAATTATTTGAATAACGTTGGAAAAGGTAAAGTGATAAGAACACCAATTATTTTTCAAGGAGGAGTATCTAAAAATATTGGGGTAAAAAAAGCTTTTGAAGATGTAACGGGGCATAGTGTGATAGTAGATTCTAACTCACATCTTATGGGAGCCCTCGGAGTAGCAATTCTTTCAAAAAAGAAAGAAGAAGTTAACTTTTCATTTAATATAGAAGATGTTGTCTATGAAACTAAAGGCGTGGAATGTCATGGTTGTTCGAATAATTGTGAAATAATTAAAGTTATTAGAGATAAGGAACTAATTGATGCTTGGGGAAATCGTTGCCCTAAAGGAGAGCTAATTCACAAATGATTTTAAATATCATACTATATATTAGGAGGTAGTATATTATGTATGATGTTTATATGCCTAGAGAAAATGAGTATTTTGAAGTATATACTATTAAAAGGGGAGATACGCTATACGAAATAGCAAGAAGATATAATACTGATTATAATTTACTTGCTCTATTAAATGGTCTAAATGTTAATGACTATATTTACCCAGATATGACTATTTTAGTTCCTAAACGTGATATTAAATATTATATAACTAAGAATAATGATACTTTATATGATGTAAATAATTTGTTATCAGGTGATATTAAAAAATTGGTAAATGAAAATAAAAATATTTATTTAAAAGAAGGTCAGCTCATTGTATATAGAGACTGATCTTTTTACTTATGTATTAATTAGAAATTAATTTTGTAATAATTTTATAAACGTTGCTTTTTCTCTTTTAATATGATATATTTTATATGTAAAATAAAATATATGGAGAGTGCTAAAATGAAAAAAATAAGTATGAATATTTTGATGATATTGTCTGTTTTATCAATGTGTTTTGCTATTAATATTAAAGTAGAAGCTAAAGTAAAAAATAGTTATATTCATACTAAATCTAATAGCCCTGTTCCATATGCATTTAATCACTATGGTGCACACTTATATTATCATTATTTTGATGGAAACATTCCTGTCTACTGTACTCAGTGGGATTTCCCCACTGAATCAAATGCAAAGTACACTCCATATAATAAGGGAAACATTACCGATCAAACAAAATATATTATTGGAAAGGCCATTTCACTAATTAATGCTGATTCTAAATTGGCTAGTGATCAAAAATACACTTATGCAACTTGGGTAGCTAATTGTTCTTTAAATGCTACTGGTCTTAATGGATCAACGTGCCATGAAACTTGGAATGGATATCAAAGCTATCTAACAAGTGCCAAAAAAGCTGTAAATGAAATGCAACTTTGTTCTGGGACTAATACTAGCGGTTGCTTTAATAGTGATGCTTTTAAGCTTATTTTATCAGGAAATAATTATACTCTAAGTAAAATAGGAGATACTTCTGATTTTATATCTAATAAAATAACGTTAACAGGTATGCTTGCTAGCTATGGAGGAACGGGGACAAGTTATAAAATAGAAGTTAATAGTTGTCCTAAGGGAAGTACTTGTACTATTTGTGAAGACGATAAAGGAAGTAAAAATTGTGCTTCCACTAAAAGTTTTAAAAATCGCTCTGAAGACTATAGTTTTTATGTAAAAGTTACGAATGGTACCGCTAATGCTAATGTTAAAATAAAAGCTTCGGGTAGTAATTCTGCTACTTATCCATATGCATACATATATAGTCATACTGACAATAATCAAAAATTAACTATTGTAGATGAAATAGAAGTTGATAGAAATGTATATAAAGTATTAACTTTGACTGTTCCATCAGATCATACTGTAACTGCAACTAAAGTTGATGAAAATGGTGAAGATTTACCGGGGGCTAAATTTAGAATATATCGTGCTGATGCTGATGGTAATATGGTTAAAGAATTAGTAAATAATAAGGATGGAGAAGCTAGTACCACTTATACGGAAACAATCGATATTGAAAATTGGGCTAATTATAAATATTGTTTCGAAGAGTTAGAGGCTCCTTCAGGTTACATATTAGGAGAGGGAGATAAAGCACCTTTTTGTATAACTCCTTCGAAAGGTGTAGGTTCATCAACTTGTTATACTAATGATGAAAATCATACTGAAGTAGATATAAAGAATTGTGATAGTTATTCATATTATTGTTCTTCGGACAGTGAAACATTAAACACTAATATTTGTCAAAGTAAATTAAATCCGACAACTAAAGAACCGACGGTTTGTGAAGAAGGATACACATATTCAGACTTAGATAAATTATGTCACAAATCAGATGCTTCGAGACCAGAGGAACAAGAAAAGCCACCGACAGTTCAAACGGAAAGTCAAGGCCCAACTATTGACCCTGAAGAGTCGGGAGGAAATGCTATTCCAAAGTGCGATGAAGGTGAGCTATTAGAAGGAACATGTTATGTATGTTCGCAGGGCGATACTTTGAGTCAAGAAGATAAAATGTGTATTCATGAATCAGAAGCTAAATGTAAAGATAGTGATAGCAAAGATGTCGATTCTTCTTATTGTAAAAATAGACCAAATTATGAATTAGTAAATATTACTTCGACTGGTAATATTAGTTTCGTTCGAACCAATCGCAAAAATGCCGTTAGTATAAGCAAGACAGATATTACTGGTGAAGAAGAATTATATGGTGCCAGAATGAAGATTTGTACTACAAAGCCAGACGAAAAATTAGACTGTGATTTAGCAACAATTACGATGAGTGGTCAATGTAGTACTAGTGATCTTGAAAATGGTACTTGTAAGAATGTCGATGATACTACTATGGAACAGTCGATTATATGGACTTCGGGTATTGCTCCTAAAACATGGAGAGGACTAGTAACAAATAAAGAATATTATTTAGTTGAAACTGTAGCTCCTTTAGGTTATAAAATTTCCCAGTATACAAGCTTTTCAATTAAAGAAGATGGGACAGTCATAAGTAGCGATACTACTGTTCAAGATGAAAAAATACTAGTTAAAAATGATTTAACCGATTTAACAGTAGTAAAGCAAGATAGTAAAACAAAAAAAGAATTGTCGGGAGCTAAATTACTTCTCTGTATGATGGGTGAAGACGAAAATGGAAAGATGAAAATTATCAAACCTGAAGAAGGAACTGGTTGTGTTGTCGCTTCCTTAAATGATGGTACATTAGCGGAATGGACGACCGATGGAAAACCCATAAATATTACGGGACTTGCTGCTGGAACTTATACTTTAACGGAAGAAGAAGCTCCAGATGATTATGATATGGCCGAAGATATTGTCTTTACTTTACGTCAAGATGGAACTTTAGTAGATGCTAATGATAAAGTAATTAAAGATAACAAGATAATTATGTACGATGATGAAATGGAACAAGTTCCGACAGGAGACGTCTTGATAATTGTTATTGCAATTTTAGCTATTGTATCTTTGGGTGGTGGTATGTTCTACTACCAAAAATATTATAAAAAGAAAAAATTAGCTTAAAATGAATGAAATTATTCGTTCATTTTTTCGTTAAAATCTTTTTGTTGAAAGTTTTTTCAGTTATTGCTATCTTTATCAAAATATTGTATACTTAATATATAAAATAGAATAGGAGAGGATGATTAATTATGATACTTCGAAGACCATATGCTTTCTTAATAAAACACTTTAGATTTATTCATCTAATAATCTTTTCTTTTCTTGTATATATTACAATAAAAGCTAAGAATATAAATGCGTTCTTTAAAGAATATATTCGTGTAAATGGAAATATTGAAGTAATATCTTCTAATTATATAACACCGCTTATCTTTGTTTCTGTTCTCTTTATTATCATTTTTTCTCTTATTATTTTCTTTTTAATGCGCTATAAGAAAAAGCCTCGCTTATTATATATATTTTTTATAGGAGTAGGAATTGTCTCTCTCATACTTACTATCTATCTTTATACTAATATAAGGCTACTTGAAACAACTAGTATGTCTGGAAGAGAAATAAGGCTTCTTCGCGATATAAGCCAGTTTAATTATTGGATGCTTTTTATCACATGCATTCCCGCTATTATTCGTGGACTTGGATTTGATATTAAAAAATTTGGCTTCTCTAAAGATATAGCGGAATTAAAGCTCGAAAAAGAAGATAATGAAGAGGTGGAAGTAAATGTTGACTTAAGCTCTGATAATTTAAAGAGAAGTGGTAGAAAAACACTTCGTGAACTGAAATACTACTATATCGAAAATAAATTATTTATTAATATAATTCTCGGTATCATCATATTAATATTAATTTTTCTATTTCCATTTAATCGATACGTTGTAAATAGAAATTTAAGTGAGGGAGAAATATTAAATACTAGTTACTTTAATATCAAGGTAAATGAAAGCTATCTATCAGATTATCGCCGAGTAAGTAAAAAAAATAGTTATTTAATTATCAAGTTTAGTATTATTGGAAAAATACCTAAATATAGTCTCGATTTAGATGAAATAGTCTTAGAAGGAAAAAATAATAATTATATTCCAAGTCTTAAATTTTATTATTATTTTGAAAATCTTGGTGTAGGTTACCGAAAAGAAGTTCTCGATACCAATGAATATCATGATTATATCTTAATTTATAATATTAATAGTGAAGATAAAGAAGAATTATTTTACTTGACATATTTAAATGAAGAACAAAAAATAAAACTCAGTCCTAAAAATTTAGACTGAGTTTTTTCTCCATTTCATCTATAATGACCGATAATTGTATATCTTTTAATAGCATCTTCGATGTATTTATAGTTACCGCTGTGATGTATTATATAGGGAATACCATCTTTATTTCTTTTGTATGATATAATGGCAATATGTTTTTTAAAAACAATGATATCTCCTTTTTGAAACTGTTCTATTTTATTAATATCATTAGTTAAGATGGTAGCATTTCTATCAAAAAAAATCTTTAAATTGTTTACTCTTCGAAAATCGATATTAGGATCGATTTTTTCAATGTTATATATTTCTTTATTATTTTTTATATCTTTATCAATCATATCTTTTAAATTATAGCCGGCATTTTCAAAGGCATGCCATATTACATCGGTACATACTCCGTAGTCATCTGTAGGATAACCACCTCGGTAATATTTTGACTTGTATTTAGGCTTTGTTTTAACATAGTTTAATGCTCCTTCAAAGATGTCTGTATAATCATCAATACCATCTTTATCGTAGTCTATCGAGCTTTTAATATTAGAAATGTCAAAGTCACTATTACTGTAAGTTTTTTTAAATACACTAATTAAAATAATAATTGCTATTATTACTAATAAGACTATTCCTATAGATAAAATAATTTTAGTTATTTTTCTTTTCATAGTTAAATTATAGCATAATCAAAAAAAAGATAAAAAATTAAAAAAATTTCTAAAAATTTGGGAAAATTGCAAAAAAAAGTTGTATATAATATTGAGGAGGTAAAATGAGAAAGAACTTAATTGTCTTTCAAGAGGGAAGCAAGGACTGTGGTTCAGCCGCTCTTTTGTCAGTTATTCGTTATTATGGAGGTGATGTATCGCTCGGTCGTCTGACTGAGCTAACGAAAACGACCAAAGAGGGAACTAATTTCTATAATTTGTGTGAAGCTGCTCGAACATTGGGATTGGAATCTCGGTGTTATAAAGTTGATGATATAAATAAAATAAAGCAAATAAGTACCCCAATTATCGCACAAATAAATAATAATACTTTTAATCATTTTGTAGTTATTTATAAAATAGCGGAGCACAAAGTAGAATTAATGGATCCAGCCGAAGGAAAAAAGAACGTCGATATTTTTGATTTTTGTAATACATGGACAGGCTATATAATAATTTTTGAAAAAGTAAGTAATCTTCCTAAATTAATAGGGAATAATCTACTGAGAACTATTATCATCCAAACTATACTAAAAAATAAATCAACTATATTTTTCCTTATTATTTTGTCGATAGTTTTCACTATTTTATCGTGCCTGGTGTCATTTTATTCAGAAATCATTTTTGACTATGTTATAAATACTAAAGTGAGTAACTTAATTTTGATAACATTTGTTTTCTCCATCTTATATATAATAAAAACAATAACTAGTTTTATCCGCAATCACTTACTTATTTATTTGAGTCAAAAATTAGATGTCAGCATCCTTCTTAGTACTTTTAGTAAAATTGTTTTACTTCCTTATATGTATTATAAAAATAGAACGACTTCCGAAGTATTATCTCGTATAAATGATTTGTCACATATTAAAAATTTTCTTTCTAAGATAATTGTTACTATTTTTCTCGATACGATAATTTTTACTTTTTCAATTATTATAATTTACTATCTTTTTAATAAAATTATTCCAATATTGGCAGTTATGTTTATTACTTATTTAATTATTATGTTATTTGGTGGAATAATATTAAATAAGTTGACAAAAAGGTTTCAAGAAGATAATGCTAATCTTAATAATACTATTGTCGAAACAGTGAGCTCTTTTGAAACAATAAAAGGGCAAAATATTGAAGATAATGCCATTTTAAGTTTTGGTAGAGCTTATAATAAAACTTTAAATAGTTCTTATCAAATTTCCATAGTAAATAATTTTCTTCTGAATTCTAGAGAGTTAATAGGAGATTTTACTACTTTATTAGTAAATTTTATTCTTTTCCAGAGTATAATGAATAATACTATAACAATTGGTAATTATATGACAGTTATTCTTCTTATGAATTATATTTTTTCTTCTATTCAAAATATAATCAATATCGAGGAAGACTATCATTACACAAAAAATTCTCTGAGGAGAGCTAATGATCTTTTAGAAATAGGCGAAGAAAAAATATCAGAAAAAAATAAACTAAAGGTATTAGGAGACTTTAATATTAAAAATTTAGATTATAGTTATAATAATAAGAATTTTGTCTTAAATAATTTATCTTTACATTTTAAAGCCCATGAGAAGATTCTTCTTTTAGGTCCATCAGGAAGTGGGAAGTCGACATTACTAAAAATATTATATAAATATTATAATGTCGACCGCGACAAAGTGTTTATAGGAAACTACGATATCAATGATTATTCTCTTAGTGATATTCGAAAAGATATTACTTATGTTTCTCAAAATGAGTTACTATATACTGAAACTATTAGGAATAATATTCTATTGGGGAGAAATATACCCGAAGAAAAGTTTTTAGATATTTGTAAAATTACTCATGTTGATAGTATTGTTAAAGACAGTATCTTAGGTTATGATTATCCCCTCGAAGAAAATGGTGTTAATATTTCTGGAGGTCAAAGACAGAGAATTATTCTTGCGCGAAGTCTTCTTAAAGATAGTGAAGTAATTATGATCGATGAAGGATTAAATCAGATTGATACAGATTTAGAAAAATCAATTTTAAAAGATGTATTTAGTTATTTTAAAGAAAAAACATTTATTATTATTTCCCATCGAAAAGAAAATATATCTTTGTATGACCGTTTAATTGAAATAGAAAATGGTTATTTAAAGAGTAATCTCGTAAGGAGTATAAAATGAATATTGATAATGAAATTATTTTACAAAGAAAAATATCATCAATAGTATATGTTTATATAATGATAATAATTGTAATAACACTTTCCTTAATTATTCTTATTATGATGTCTAGTTATAGGACATACTATTTTGTAAAAGGTATTGTTATCGAGGAAGATCAAAACTATTATGTTAAAGCTTATATTCCTCTAGAAGATATTAAATATTTAATTAAAGATACGTATGTTATTATCGATAATAAAAAATATAATTATAAGTTATCTTCGATTGAAGAAGAATATTTTACTGATAATTTAAATACTTATCAAATAATTAAATTTGAGATTGCTCTCGAAGAAAAGTATCAAAAAAATAATTTAACTATCGATCTAAAATTTTTAAAAGAAGATAAAAAAGCGATTGAATATATTCTGAAGAAGTAGTAAAGGAGGAGAAATGAAAAGATTATCTAATGAAGAGATGTTAAATGTTGAAGGAGGTGCCAATTCTCTTTTAATAGTAACAGTAATATCGGGAATTGTTACTTTTGTAACAGGAATTCTTCACGGTTATTCAAATCCCAAAAAATGTAATGGTTAAGGAGGTAAAAAATGAAAGAATTAACAAAAAAAGAAATGTTAGATATAAATGGGGGAACATCTATTACAGCATCGATGTTAAATGCAGTATACCGACTAATTGATGCTGTGTATAATGTTGGAGAATCATTAGGAAGTTATATTCGCAGAAAAGTTGAAGGAAAGATGTGTGATATTTAGAGATAAAGAGTATTACTTTTGACAAATAAATAGTAGATAGTCATAAAAAATGACAAATTTCCCAAAAAAATAGCTATTCTGCCTTGTAAAAAGCATTAAATAATGTTATAATCTTAATGAAAAAGCGGAAGGAGGGATAAGATGTCAGCAGGAACTAAAGTAACTGTTAGTGTAAAAAATAATGATGTAGAATTTGCACTTCGTAAATTTAAAAATCAAGTAGCACGTAACGGTAATCTCTCTAAAGCTAAAGAAAGAGCAGAGGGCTATAAGAAGCCAGGAGTAGCTAGAAAAGAAGAAAAAAAGAAAAATACTATTAATTCTCGAAGGAATAATAGAAAAAATAACTACTAATTAAGGAGTCAAATTATGACGTTATCAGAAAGAATAAATAATGATTTAAAAGAAGCAATGAAAAGCAAAGACAGTTTTAAACTATCAGTTATCAGAATGATAAAAGGTGCAATGCAATTAGAAAAACCAAATCCTCGTGAAGAACTTACTGATGATGATGTAATAAAAGTAATATCAAAGCAAATTAAGATGCGTAAAGAAGCTATCGTTCAATTTGAAAAAGCTGGTCGCGAAGATTTAGTAGAGCAAAATAAAAAAGAAATTGAAATATTAACTTCATATATGCCCGAAGAATTATCTGAAGAGGAACTAAACAAAATTATTGATAAAGTATTTGATGAAGTAAAACCTACTTCAGTTAAAGATATAGGACTAATTATGAAGAGTATATCTCCTCTAGTAAAGGGAAAAGCTGATATGTCTGTCGTAAATAAAATTGTAAAAGAAAGGCTAAATTAATAGTCTTTCTTTTTATATAAAATTAAATAATAAAAAGTCTTGATATGCAAGACTTTAATATCATCTGGGACGGAATGTGGGACTCGAACCCACGCATAATGGAACCACAATCCACCGTGTTAACCCCTTCACCAATTCCGCCATAAGACAGTTATAATAATACCATATATTTTTCTCTTTGACAAGTATTTTATGGCAAAATATCAAAAAATATGCTACAATAAATTCCGAGGTGCAATATGAAAAAAGTTGTTTTAGTAACCGGAGCATCATCTGGTATAGGAAGAGAAATTGCAAGAAATCTTGCAAGTGATTACGAAGTTATAATTCATTATAACAATAGTTATGATAATGCTATGAAATTAAAAGAAGAACTTGAATCTAAATATAGTAGAGAATTTCTAACCGTCCATGCCGATTTAACTAGTGAAAAAGAAATTGATGATATGCTAAGTGACATCTGTAACCATTATTTTAAAATAGATATTCTAATAAATAATGCTGCCGTTGCTATTGACACATTATTTATAGATAAGACCAAGGATAATTTTCTTAAAACATTAGATACAAATCTAGTCGCACCATTTCTTTTAAGTAAGAAAATTGGTACTAAAATGTACGAAGAAAAAGAGGGTATTATTTTAAATATCAGTTCTACTAATGGTATTGATACTTATTACCCTGAAAGTATCGATTACGATGCTTCGAAAGCTGGCCTTATAAATTTGTCTCACAATTTGGCCACTTATTTTGCTCCTTATGTCAGAGTAAATACCATTTGCTCTGGTTGGGTTAATACAGAAATGACCGCTAATTTATCTGACGACTTTAAAAAGCAAGAGACAGATAAAATATTACTAGGTCGTTTTGCTAATCCCCACGAAGTAGCGGACTTAGTTTCTTTTCTTGTAAGCGATAAATCGAGTTACATAAACGATAGCATTATTCGAATAGATGGAGGTAAAAAATGTTAGAAAAAATAATTGAAAATTCAGATAATGATTTACGAGACATTTTTCATAAATTAGATTTAATCGAAGAAAAAAATAGTGAAAAAATTCTCGATGCCTTTATAGAAAATGGTATTTGTGAAACAGATTTTAATAGTACGACGGGATATGGGTATAATGACCTTGGAAGAGATAAAATCGAGAAGGTATTTGCATCTATTTTCAAAGCTGAATCGTCTCTCGTTCGAAGTCAGTTTATTTCTGGAACGCATGCTATTGCTACGACTTTTTTTGCGCTCTTGAGGCCTGGTGATACTTTATTATCGATTACCGGAAGACCTTATGATACTTTAGATTCTGTAATTGGTTTTAATGATAATCCGTCTTCCCTAAAAGCTTTTAATGTAAATTATAAAGAAATACCCTTAATTAATAATGATTTTGACTATGATAAAATTGTCAATACTTTACAAAAAGAAAAAATTAAAATGATTGCTATTCAAAGAAGTAAAGGTTATTCGACGAGAGAGAGTATCGATATCGATAAAATTGCCAAAGTCGTCGAGAAAATTAGAAAAATAGATAAAGACGTCATTATCATGGCTGATAACTGTTATTGTGAGCTTGTCAGCACTAGGGAGCCGACAGAAGTTGGTGTCGACATTTGTGCTGGCTCACTTATCAAAAATCTAGGTGGAGGAATTGCTCCAAATGGTGGGTATATTGTCGGAAAAGCATCTCTTGTTAAACTTTGTGCTGAAAGATTAAACGTTCCCGGTCAAGACTTTGAAGTTGGTCCTTCACTAGGTCAAAATAAAAGTCTTCTTCAAGGAATTTATTTTGCCCCTATGATCGTTACAAATGCTCTAAAGACTGCAGTTTATACATCATATATTTTTGAAAAATTAGGATACAAAGTAAGTCCTAAATACAATGATGATAGGGTCGATATCGTTCAAAATATTATTTTCGAAGATCCAGATAAACTAATAAATTATGTTCGAAATATTCAGGCTAACTCCAAAATCGATTCTAACGCTATTATCGAGCCTTCGGATATGCCGGGTTATGAAGATAAGATAATCATGGCTTCGGGTAGTTTTACTCAAGGAAGTTCGATTGAACTATCGTGTGATGGACCTATTAGACCACCTTTCATAGCGTATCAGCAAGGATCTTTAAGCTATAAGTATGGAAAAATTATCGTAACGAGAGCTATTCGTGATTTATGTAAATAGAGGTTATTTTAAGTAATACCTCTTTTTAATATACATAGTTATAAATTTTAACATTTACAATATTTTCCTAAAATGTTATAATAAAAGGGCAAAGAAGGTATTAAAGTAGTATGAAAAGAAAAGATGTCGATCGAAGTAAATTATCTCCGATGATGAAGCATTATGTCGAATTAAAAGACAAATATGAAGATACAATAATTCTCTATCGTCTAGGTGATTTTTACGAAATGTTTTTTGAAGATGCCGAGGAAGTAGCTCATGCTCTCGAACTTACTTTAACTGGTAAAAGTGCTGGCCTTGAAGAGAAAGTTCCAATGTGTGGTGTTCCCTTTCATGCCGCTGAAGTATATATCGATAAATTAATCAAGAAAGGCTTTAAAGTTGCTATCTGCGAGCAGATGGAAGATCCTAAGACCGCTAAAGGTATTGTCAAACGTGATATCATCGAAGTAATATCATCGGGAACAATTACGGCAAGTAATTCTCTAAATGAAAAAGAAAACAATTATATTGGAAGTCTCTATGACTTTGAATATGGTTTTGCTCTTACTTATTGTGATATTACTACTGGTGAAATTTATTCCGAAGTGCTTGAAAAAAATAATAATGATCTTATTTATCGAATATTATCGTTAGAAATAAAAGAATTAATTGCAAGTACTAATATCGACCGCGAGTTACTTTCAAAGATAAAAAGTCAAAAAATTCCTGTCACAATTGTTGAAGAAGCATTGGAAAAAGATTATGAATATGTCTATCATGATATTGAAGATAAACGAATAATATCTTCGATTAAAATGCTATTTTACTATCTATCAGTAGTTCAAAAACGTAATCTATCACATCTACAAAAAGTTATCATAAACAAAAAAGAAACTTATCTTGAAATGGATATTCATACTAAGCGTAATCTCGAACTGACCGAATGTCTTCGAACTAAAGAGCGAACTTACTCATTGCTATGGCTTCTCGATAATACCAAAACCGCCATGGGATCGCGTAAATTAAAAAATTTTATTGAAAATCCTCTTCTCGATATTACTAAGATAAATAAAAGATACAATATTGTCGAAAAGTTACTCGAAGAATTTATTCTTGCCGAAGAATTAAGAGAAGAACTGTATGAAGTGTATGATCTCGAAAGATTATGTGGAAGAATAGCCTTCGGATCTGCTAATGCGAAAGATTTGTTACAGCTTAAAAATTCTCTTAAAGTTCTTCCAAGTATCAAAGAAAAACTCGAAAAGATAAATTTTTATTATCCAATTAAAACATTAGGTGAATTATATGATTTACTAGAAAAATCAATTTATGAAGAACCACCTAACACCATTAAAGAAGGCTTTATTATCAAAGATGGCTACTCGAAAGAACTAGATGAATTAAAAAGTCTAAGTAAAGGTGGTAAAGATTTTATTAGTAATTTTGAAATCGAGGAAAGAGAAAGAACGGGTATTAAAAACTTAAAAGTTGGTTTTAATAAAGTTTTTGGCTATTATATTGAAATATCCAAAGGAAATATACCACTTATTACTGAAGACATGGGCTACGTAAGAAAGCAGACGCTTGCCAATGGAGAGAGATATATTACGCCACTTCTTAAAGAAAAAGAAGACTTAATTCTATCGGCCGAAGATAAGATTATCAGTCTCGAATATAATTTATTCGTCGAAATAAGAGATAAATGTCGGGAGTATATTCCTACTATTCAAGAAATATCTAAAGCTATAAGTGAAATAGATGTCTTAGAGTCTTTTGCTCTCGTAAGTGAAAAGTATGGTTATACGAGACCTACTCTTACCAGTACTAACGAAATAAAAGTATTATCATCACGTCATCCTGTTGTCGAAAAAGTATTAAAAGAGGAAGAGTATGTTCCTAACGATATTATTATGGATAATAAGACTGATATTCTTTTGATAACTGGACCAAATATGGCTGGTAAATCGACTTATATGCGACAGCTCGGTATCATCGCTATCATGGCTCAAATTGGTTGTTTTGTTCCGGCAAGTGAAGCGACGCTTCCTGTCTTTGATAAAATATTTACACGAATAGGTGCCTCTGATGACTTAGTAAGTGGCGAATCTACTTTCATGGTCGAAATGATGGAAGCATCTCGTGCTATTAAGTATGCTACGAAACATAGTCTTATTCTCTTTGATGAACTAGGCCGTGGTACTGCTACTTTCGATGGGATGAGTTTAGCGGAAGCTATTCTCGAATATATCGCTACTAATATAAAATGTAAGACGCTTTTTTCGACCCACTATCATGAACTTACCGATATGGAAAAAGACTTACCAAATCTTAAAAACAAGCACGTTTCGGCAGTTGAAGAAAATGGTAATATTACATTTTTACATAAAGTAAAAGATGGCTCTGTCGATAAGAGCTATGGTATTAATGTTGCCAAATTAGCGGGTCTTCCCGAAGATGTCATCAATCGTGCTGATTCTATTTTAAAATTATACGAAAGCAAGGAGCAGAAAAAAGATGTCTATATTCAGACGACGCTTCCTCTAAATTTTGAAGAGAAAAAGAGTGAAGTAGAAGAAGAAATCAAAAAAATAGATATTCTAAATATAACTCCGATTGAAGCTATTAACATTTTAAGTAAACTAAAAGAAAAAATAAAATAAAATCTTGTATAATTAATTAAAATAAATTATACTAATGTTAGGTGATATAAGTGAAAAGAATAAATAAAAAAGGCTTTACATTAGTTGAATTATTAGTAGTATTAGTTATTTTAGCTATCATTATGTCAATTGCTATTCCAAGTATAACTTCTTCGGTTGAAAGAAGTAGGCAAAAAGAACGTAATTCTAAAATTGAACTTATCAAGTCCGCTGCTGAGCTCTATGCCGATAGACATAAAAATACTCTTTCTAGTAGTAATATTACTATTAAAATGCTTATTGATGATGGTCTATTAACCAAAGAAGAAGCTAAAGATCCTCTAAATGAAACGCAAACGATATGTGGTTATTTTCCATATAGTCAAGGAAAATTAAATGATTTTGTGGAAAATAATTCTTACTGTGTAACTATCGATTGATAAAAGTGCTACCTTAAAAACGGGTAGCACTATTAAATAGAAAAAAGGTGAAATAATGAAAATAATATTAATTAAATATGGTGAACTTACAACCAAGACAGGAAATCGTAAATTATTTATAAATATTCTATGCGATAATATCAAGAGAGCGCTTTCTAATTACAATGTTAAAATTGTTAAAAGCCATGTTCGTATGTTTATTGAAACAGATGATAATATCGACGAAATTGTTGCTATTTTAAAAAATATTTTTGGCATCCACAGTATAGTTATTGCAACTAGAGTAAATACTAATATTGAAGAAATAGAATCTTCAGCTTTAGAAATAGCTAAGAGTACGGACTTTAAAACTTTTAAATTAGACACGAGTCGTGCCGATAAAAAATTTCCTATTCCCAGTATGGAGTTTAGTCGCCGAATAGGCTCACTTATTTTACGCAATATACCAAATATTAAGGTTGACGTTCATCATCCTGACTATACATTAAAAATCGAAATAAGAGAAGACTACACGTACATTTATCATAAGGAAATTGCTGCTGCGGGAGGATATCCTGTCTCTGTTGCCGGACGTGGTCTTCTCATGTTATCAGGAGGAATAGATTCTCCAGTAGCGGGCTATCTTGCCATGAAAAGAGGAATCAAGATTGAATGTATTTACTTCGAGTCTCCACCTCATACTAGTCAAATGGCTAAAAATAAAGTAAAAACTCTTACGCAAATTTTAACAAAATACGAGCAGGCGATAACACTTCATGTCATAAATTTTACTGACATTCAAGAGGCAATATATAAAAATATCGACCCTACATATATGATAACCATAATGCGAAGAATGATGTATCGAATAAGTGAGAAAGTTATGGAAAAAAGTTCTTGTCTCTGTCTTATAAATGGTGAATCAGTAGGTCAAGTTGCGAGTCAAACTCTAACTAGTATGCAAGTAATAAATAAAGTTACTAATGTTCCCGTAATTAGACCAGTAGCTTGCTTAGATAAATTAGAAATTATCGAACTTTCTAAAAAGATTGGAACTTATGAAACGTCGATTCTTCCATATGAAGACTGTTGTACGATTTTTCTTCCTAAACATCCAGCTATTAATCCAAGCCTCGAAAAAGCTATCAAATATGAAAAAAGTTTTGACTATCAATCATTAATTGATAAAGCAGTAATGAATGAAGAAATAATAAAAATAACAAATAAAACTGATGAATTTGATATCTAGAAAAAATTACCAACAAAATTAGCGTATTAAAAAATTATTACTTCACAACCTATTAGTGTAGGAGGTGAAATAATGAGCAATAGTTCTTCAAATAGCAAAATGGTAGTACCTGGATCAAAGCAAGCTATCGAAAGAATGAAATACGAAATAGCTAACGAATTTGGTGTTAACCTTGGACCAGATACAACTTCAAGAGCTAACGGATCAGTTGGTGGCGAAATCACTAAAAGATTAGTTAAATTAGGAGAAAACCAATTAAGTGGTTCAAATTATCAAAGCAAGTAGTTAAATATAAAAAGTCTCATGATTTAGATGGGACTTTTATTATTATAAAATAAAAAAGAGGCTGACCCCCTAAGGAACAGCCTCCCAAAAAGAATAAAAAGGGGTTGGCTAGTGTGATACTAGCACCAATTCGCCTAAATCGAACTGGTGATTAATATAATAATCGAAGTTTAATATTTTGTCAATACTAAAAAATAAAAAAATAAAAAAAATGTCAGAATATTGCCATAATAAAAAAAATATGTTATATTTATAACAGAAGTAGAGAGGCAGGGTGCTTAGCTTAATATGAAAAAGTCAAAAATAATAGGATCGATAGTTGGAATAGTCGTCTTTGTTGCTATGATAGCTGGATTAACGTATGCATGGTTTACTTGGAGAAGTTCAAATATTCCAGTAGCGGGTAATTCTAATTGCTTTATTATTGACTATGATATAGGTCAAGAAATAGGATCCGCTAGTGATAAAGCAAGTTTTGATTTAGTAGAATCGTATGACGAAGGACAGGCCGCTATTGTTACATTAAGTATTAATGAAAAATGTGTGGGAATGAAAGGAAAAGGCGTTTTATACCTAAATACCAACAGTGCTGCAACTGATAATGCAATTATCAAAGGAGCTTTAAAATATACTATTATTAAAAAAGTAGGAGATGAATCGGAAGAAGTAGGAACTGGTACTATAACTACTAAAAATAAATTAAAATTAGTTGATAATATTCCTCTCGATACAACAAGTAAAGTAACCTATGAAGTATGGGTATGGATTGATGGTACTATTGCTGATAATACTTATTATAAAGCTAATTATTCTGGATATATTTCTGCCGAAGTAACTCAAGTAGAATAAAAAATGTAACTATTCAGACTTAAACACTTAAAAAGAAGAGTGATTCGTATTGAATTGCTCTTTTAATTAATTTGAAAATAA
>CANQPC010000025.1 GCA_947625625.1 uncultured Bacilli bacterium | reverse complement strand
AATAAAAATCATCATAAAGCCATATAAACACTAGGCTAAACGGTGATTTTTTGCTTTATTAACTGTCAAACTCGGGAATAGTTCGGTATCAGTACCATTATTGGCATCACCTTTTGTAATGTAATATTCCTTACCATCTTCTTTATATAATTCAAATACTCTATGGGTAACTACTGAATTTCCTTCTCGAAATGCTATAATATCATTCTCTTTTATTTCTTTTGTTTCTTTAACAAAAACAATATCTCCTTCATTTAAAGTTGGTTTCATACTTCCTGTTAAAACGATAAAATTTTTATAGCCCAAAAAGCCAGGCGTCCTATCTTTCCAAAATAGTTTTTGAATAATAATAAATATACTATATAGAGCAGTAGCTATTAAAAGGAACCAAAATACAATTCTTGATATTTTTTTAACTATATTCATATCTAGCCCTCTAACACTTGTGTTGCAACCAAATTAATAATGATTTTTATACTTTTTCCTGCATATTCATAGCTATTATCATTTTGATTCCATTCCACTTTAATTTTATATTTTTTTAAATATCGTTTATCAAATGGTAATTCTTCTTCTTTCGTTTTATTATCTTCATCAATCGCTATATTAACATCAGATTCATCAAAAAGAGAAATTTTTAAAGGTATATCTCCCACTTTTTCTATTTCTAAATAGTAATTCATTAAGACTTCATTATCATTGATATCATCATAATTACTAACATAAAATTCAATTTCATCAGTAAATCCCGGATACATATTTTCTGGTGTATAATCTAAAGTTAATTTATTCAAACTAATGATAGGTATAGCTACTACATCCTCCGCTTTACCTTCAAGTTGTCCCATATATCTACTAGTCGTAACATTAAAAGTAAATAAGAATAAAATACTTACACTAAATACTAATAAAATAAATGATTTTAGTTTGTATTCTCTCATTACTACCTCCTACTTAATTTATCTTCTGTTTAACTATGACGATAACTTCAATATTTTTATTTTCGTAATCATTAATATCTGGATTTATAATATCTTCTTTTTCATTCCAACTCCAATATACTTTTATATCTATCTTGTCATCATCTACAAATCCCGTTTCCGTTGTTGGAAGAAGCAAATCATTTTTAATTAAATTTCCATTAGTTATTTCATAATGTGTTTCACTATCATTAACTGTAAAATATTCTAATTTAAAATCTTCATCTAATTCATCTAACATAAATTTAATTTCATATTCCAAGCTTACTTCTGTACCTTCTGGATTTATTGTAAACGCAAAATAACCATTATTATTTGGTGCTACCTTTCTACTTGCTATTTTAGATGTCTCACTAAAATTAAATAACACCGGTTTCCCATCTCTAATATTTTCATCATTTACTGATACATTAAATTTTGCAACTTCTATTCCACTTACTCCTTGTGATGTCTCGACATATCTTGATAAAGTGTAACTAGCTACGAATAAAATACATACAATTACATAAAATATCAAAAAGTTTTTAATTCTTTTCTTTAACCTATATTTACTTATCATTGTCACCTAGTTACACCTTCTTTCTTTTTAATATTCAGAAGCTGTAATTTTTAATTCTAACTTATAATTAGAATTGATATTTGTACCTACTTCTGTATCATTACTTGATTCAATCCATTTCCAATCTAATGTATAAACATCATAAGTGTTCGCAGCAAGTTCAATATCTTCTTGTTTTAATTCTTCATAGGTTAGCCATTTACTATCATTTCCTGCAACATATATACCATTTAATTTCAAACGATATTTCATATTGATATTATATTTATTTTCTTCCAATAGTTCTAAATCATATTTTATATTAAATTCATTATTATTTCTTATTACAAATTGGTATGAATTTTCACTTGCTGGTGCTATTTTATTATCGACGACATAATAAGCAGTACTCGTAAATATATGCAGTTGTGTATTTTGTGAATATTCTGTTTCTTCATCAAATACTTCTATTCCATCTTTATCTTCTGGTATATCTGTAATATCACTACCACTAGTTCCTTCACTTATATTTTCACCTGCATTATTACTGTTATTAGTTAAACTACCACCAGTATTACTATAGCTACCATTATTACAATTGCAATTATTATCACAATCATCTTTAAAAATAATATCGAAGATATTTACATTTCCCGTTGGTATTCGTGGTCTATGATCGATAAATCCTAGATTTCTAACAAGTAAAAAGATTATGATAATTAAAGAAATAAAAATTAATAGCATAAGTACAAAGTTTTTCTTATTATTATGTTCTTTTGTTTCCATTTATAATTATCACCACTCTTTCCTTCTTTCATAAAGCCCCCAGTAAGAGCTATAAAATTTATAACCCTTACTGGAAGTTTTAAAAACTTCCCTTTTTTTTTGATATTATTCTGGATTATACTGTGATCCATTTATATGTTGAACAACATGAAGTTTTACTGGTATAGTTATCGAAGTAACCTCAGTTCCTGCTTTTGAGCCAACATCAGTATGATCTGTATTATGAGCTTCAGTATTTTCCCAAGTAACTTTTACAGTAATAGTTAACTTGTCATTTTCACCAAATCCACTAGCAGTATCTTTTAATTTGACAACAATTGGAGAATCTTTAGTTCCATCTCCAGTTAGATCATCAAATGTTGCAGTTTCTCCTTTAGCTTTTTCTACTGTTAATTTGATATCATCTTTTGTAACTCCAGTTATTCCAGCTTCCTGTAAAGCTGTAGCAATATCTTCTTCCGTAGCATCTACTATTATATCAACTGATACTTCTGTACCATTTAAAGATATTTCAACATCATCAGAAAGTGTAACAGCAGGAGCTATCTTTCCATTTACTACATCAGTATTACCATCAGCAGTTAAATTTAAATCTAAACTAGTATCTTCATTTCCATCATTTAGTTTTACCGCCCATTTTGCTACATCAACAGTATTTTCTCCTTCAAAAGAACTTACATATCTTGCATAAGTTCCTCCGACAAAGAATAGTGAAACTGCAAATAACATTGCTACCATTACTACTGAATATACAGTGTTTTTCTTCATTACTTCACCTCCTTAATACTTATTTTTTTGGAATAATATTCTAGAATATTATTTCTATATATAAAAGGCTATTTACCTTTTATACCATTTTATTATTTATCTTCCCTATTTTCCTTTTGACGTTCTAATTCTTTTTGTCTTTTATATTCTTCAAATTCTAATCTATCTTTCTCTTCTTCTTTTCGATATTTCTTATCATCTCTTCTACTAACTATATATAACCATAATAATCCTATTACTAAAATTACTAATAAAGTGGTAATTAATCCAATAGGCTTTTGCATAAAAATTAAAACATTTCCTGCTTTTGGTATTCTTCCAACATATAAGCCTTCGACATCTTCCATCGAAACTAATTCCCTATCTTCGGCATTGTTAGCATCACCCTTCATTTTAAAATATTGCTTTCCATCTTCAAAGACAATTTCGATAATTCTATGCGTTGTAACAGTATCTTCTTCATTTCTAAAAGCAATAACATCATTTTTCTTTAATGTCGTAGTATCGACCATCTTAACAAAAACTAAATCTCCCGTATGAATTGATGTTTCCATAGAACCCGACAATACTATCATAGGTTTATAGCCAAATACATCCGGTACTTTATCTGGATCAGCATTAGCTTTATACATAATTATTCCAGCAATTAGTAAAATAACAAAAGCTATTGAAAAGAAAATAATCTTACATATTTTGCCGGCAATTCCCTTTTTATTCTGCTTCGCCTTTTTCATAATACCTCCTATTGGAATAAAGTTTTCTACTTTAATAATATCTTTTAATAATCCTTACAAATAAAAGTAAAAATTATATTTTTGACTATTAAAATGACGATTATAGTATTAAAAAAAAGATAATTTATTAATTTGTAGTAACTTTTCTTCTTCTTTTATGTGTACGTATAAATCTAATGTAGTTTTAATACTGGAATGTCCTAGTATTTCACTTAATGTTTTAATATCAATTCCACATAATAACGAGCGGGTAGCAAAAGTATGTCTTAATGTATGGAAGCTATATTTTTTTATGGAATTTAATTTGAGGAATTTTTGATAAAATAGATAGTACTGTTTTGGAGTTATAAAAGTTTTATTTCCAGTTAATAGATAATTATCATCATTTTTTTTGAATTTAATTAGATAAGATAAAATATTTTCATTAATTGGAATATCTCTAATAGAACTTTGAGTTTTAGGAGAGTCAACAATAACAATTGTTTTTTTATTACTTATTTCATCTTTGTTTTTAACTCTAATAAGGGTTTTAGAAATATGTATTACTTTGTTTTCAAAATCAATATCTTTCCATTGTAAAGCACATAATTCTCCAATTCGCATTCCTGTAAATAGGTCTAATAAAATAGCAAAAACTTTAATATCTTCTGAATTTTTAGTTATTGATTCAATTACTGCAATTTCATTGTTATTTAAGGTAATTACTTTCTTTTTTATAATCTTTGGTGTTTCAAACTTTATATTGATTGATTTGTATTTTAAAAATTGCTTTAAGATAAGCATAATATCTTTAATACGTTTATTTCCTAATTTTTCTTCTTGCAATGATTTTATAAATTTTAGAATTAATGCTTCATCGATTTTACTTAAAGTTTTATTTTCAAAAAATGGTATTATTTTAGAATAAATTATAGAATAGTAATTAGTATAACTAGAATCTTTAATAGATATTTTAGTATCTAACCATTGTATTATAGATTCCGATATCAGTTCTTTTTTATATATATTTCTTTTTTTATCAATACTATTTAAGTTTTTTAATATTTCTTCTCTCTTTCTTTTTACCTCAAAATAACTTTTTGCATATACTGACCCATACTTTAATATTCTTCCAAACTCATCTCGCTCTTTGACATACCTCGCTTCATATCTTCCATCTTTTCTTTTCGAAATGTTTTCTCCTTTTTTTGGCATAATTTACCTCCTTCCATTACTATTTTAAGACATATTTTTTGACAATTATAAAATCTATCATGATAAAAAAATTATAATTTTACTATCTTTTAATTTACAATGTAGACAAATTATTTCCTTTTTTTAATAAAAACAGTATTAAAAATTGTCGAAATGTGCTATAATTTTAATTGATAATAGCAAGTAGTTATAAGAATAAAGTAGAAAACTTTATTCTATTTTTTTGAGGCATTAAAAAAACAAATCTTAATTTTTAATTTAGGATTTGCTTTTTTAAATACACACTAATTTTCGATTTTCTCTAAAAATTCTTCTTCTTGCCAAATAGGAATTCCAAGAGATATTGCTTTATTATACTTGCTTCCAGGATTATCTCCGACAATAACACAGGATGTCTTAGAGCTTACGGAAGAAGATACTTTACCCCCTAGATTCTCGATTATTTCACTTGCTCGATCCCTCGTTATACTGACTAAAGTACCTGTCAAAACGAAAGTCTTTCCCTTAAATTCATCTTTTTCTTCATAAGATGATGTATTTATATAGTTCATATTAAGTCCTAATTCTTTTAATTTATTTATAATATTTATATTCTCTTCATTAGCAAAATAATCAACAATACTTCGAGCGATAACTTCTCCTATGTCAGATAGTTCTGTTAGTTCTTCTAAAGTAGCATGCCTTAAGTTATCTAGTGTCTTATAATTTCGAGCAAGCATTTTAGCGGTCTTTGCTCCAACATTTCTAATTCCAAGACCAAATAACAATCTTTCGAGAGAATTATTCTTACTATCTTCGATAGCTTTTCGCAAATTATCAATCTTTTTCTCTCCATAACCTTCAAGGTCGATAAGTTCATCTTTATAACTATTTATATTATATATATCTGTTATATCAGTTATAAATTTCTCATTATACAAGTCTTCGATAACTGATTCTCCCATACCATCAATATTCATAGCATCTCTACTAGCAAAATGAATGATGTTCTCTATCTTTCGAGCAGGACAAAGTCTATTAGGGCAATAATAATCAGCCTCATTATCTTTACGAATAATTTTACTATGGCATATCGGACAAGTATCGATCATCACAAACGGTCTTTCTTCCCCCGTTCTTCTCTCCTTAACTGGTTTTACCACTTCGGGAATAACATCGCCCGCTTTTCGAATAATTACATAATCTCCTACTCTAATATCTTTAAAGAGAACATTATCTTCATTATGAAGTGTCGCCCTAGCTATAGTTGAACCAGCTACTCTAACCGGTTCCAATACAGCATTAGGAGTTATCTTTCCCGTACGACCGACAGTAAATAAAATATCGATAAGTCTAGTCGTCACTTCTTCAGCTGGAAACTTATAGGCAATAGCCCATCTAGGAACCTTAACAGTAAAACCTAACCTATTTTGCATTTTAATATCGTTTACTTTTATGACAATACCATCGATATCATATGGTAGAGAACTTCTTTTCTTAGTCCACTCCTCGATATACTCTAAAATACCATCGACATTATCTACTAATCTATTAGCTTTATAATTAGTAGTAAAACCAAGTTCTTTCATAAAGTTTAAAGCCTCATTATGAGTCGTAATTCCATAATCCAATGGATTAGGAAGATGATAAATAAGACAGTCCAAATCTCTCTTCTTAGTAATATTTGCATCTAAATTACGAACAGATCCTGCAGCGGCATTACGACAATTTTGAAATAAAGGCTCTCCATTCAACTTACGTTCTTCATTTATCTTTTCAAAAGAAGCTTTAGATAAATATACTTCTCCTCTTACTTCAATATCAATCTCTTTATTCAATACCAGTGGAATTGATTTTATATTACGAATATTTTCCGTAATATCTTCGCCAACTGTTCCATCACCTCTAGTAGCTCCTCGAATGAGAATTCCCTTTTCATAAGTAAGAGAGATAGCTAGTCCATCTATTTTAAGTTCACAGACATATTGAGGATTTACTTCTTTTCTAACTCTTTCGTCAAAAGCTCGAACTTCATCCTCATTAAAAATATCTCCTAGACTAAGTAATGGTATTTTATGAGTAACCTTATTAAACTTATCTTGAACTTTTGCTCCAACATGCATAGTGGGACTATCTTCCCTTTTATATTCAGGATATCTATTTTCTAACGAAATAAGTTCTCCCATATATCTATCATATTCACTATCAGTTAGACTTGGATTATCTTCAAGATAATATTCTTCACTAGCTTTATTTAATATTTTTACTAATTCATTAATTCTTTTTTCAGCATTATTATTCACATTATCACCATCTAAATTGTATCAAATTTTCACTAAAAAGTCTTTACTTTTCAATCACTTTTTAAAAAAAACAAAAGAAAAAAGACTATTCAAAGTCTTTTATACTTATTGTCTTCTTTGTTTCAACTTGTTTTGTCTTCGGACATGATACTACTAAAATACCATTTCTAAAGCTTGCATCTATTTCTTCTTCGCTGACATCACCTAGATAGAAAGTTCTAGTTACCTTGCTATAACTTCTTCTTTCACGATGAATATATTTTTTGTTTTCTTCTTCTTCATCTTTCTTTTCAAATGATACTGATAATTCTCCCTTATCGATTGAAATACTAATATCATCTTTCGTATAGCCGGGAGCCTCCATCTCCACTACTACTTTTCCGTCCTTTTCATAGACATCACATTTGACATTTTCTTCTCCTTTAAAGAAATTGTCATCAAAGAATAATCTGTTAGTAAGCATATAAATCACTTTCCTTTCTTAAATATTTTATTTACTTACTTGCCATTATATCACACATAAGATTACTCATCTCAGTTGGATTATCAATAGGAAGTCCTTCGATTAATCTAGCTTCCAAATAAATAATCTTTGTGTATTTCTTTAATTCTTCTTTATCTTTCTTGTATAGTTCTTTTAATTTATCACTTATTTTATGATTTAAATTAATTTCGAGAATCATCTTGGCATTTATCTTTTCATTAGTTGGCATCGCATTAATTACTTTTTCCATCGTCGTCGATACTTCACCTTCGGTCGTCAAACATACCGGATGCTTTTTTAATTTATTAGTAAACTTTACTTCGGTAATATTCTCATCTAAAGCTTCTTTCATTAGTTCGAGCATCTTCTTATTTTCTTCGTTTTCTTTTTCCATTTCTTTCTTTTCTTTTTCTGTCGATAAATCAGTATTTTCCGAAGATACATTCACAAACTCTTTATCGTCGTAGCTATGTAATGTTTTGATAGCAAATTCGTCGACATATTCAGTTAGATATAATACTTCGTATTTTTCCTTAACACTTTGTGTTTGAGGAAGCATATCAATTTTATCGACCGTATCACCGCTGGCATAATAAATATTCTTCTGGTCTTTCTTCATTCTCTCAGTATATTCTTTCAAAGTAACCATTTTTTTATCTTTAGAAGATGGAAACATTATTAAGTTTTCCAATTTTTCTTTATTCATACCATAGTCATTATAGATACCAAATTTAAGTTGCATCCCAAAAGCTTTATAGAATTCTTCATATTTTTCTCTATCATCTTTTAAAAGAGATTCTAATTCTTTCTTTATCTTACTCTCGATACTCTTAGCGATAAGTTTAATATTTTTATCATCTTGAAGAGTCTCACGAGAAATATTTAATGGAATATCTTCAGTATCGATAACTCCTCTTACAAAGCTAAAGTAATCGGGAAGTAAATCACTTGCCTTATCCATAATTAATACACCATTAGTATATAACTGTAAACCTTTTTCATACTCTTTAGTATAATAATCATATGGTGCATGTGAAGGTATATAAAGTAGTGCCGTATAATTAACATTACCTTCCATATTAAAGTGCATTACCTTTAATGGACTAGAATAATCATAAAATTTATCACTATAGAAATTATTATATTCCTCTTCTTTAATATCTTTCTTATTTCTTTTCCATAGAGGAATCATACTATTTATAGTTATGACTTCCTTATATGTTTCATATTCGTCACTATCTTCTTTTTTTCTACTATTCTCTACTTCCATCTTAATTGGATAACTTATATAGTCAGAATATTTTTTAATAATATTACGTAAACGATATTCTTCCAAGAAATCACTATAATTATAATCTTCAGTATCATCTTTTAAATATAAAGTAATAGTAGTACCAATATTTTCTCTAGTACTATCAGATAGAGTATAACCCTCTACCCCTTCTGACTGCCATATAGTAGCGGTCTCATCTTTGTATGATTTAGATTCTACTTTAACCTTTTTACTTACCATAAAAGCAGAATAAAAACCAACACCAAACTGTCCGATAACATTTACATCATCTTGACCGCTATTTTCTTCTTTAAAGTGAAGAGAACCAGATTCAGCAATAACACCAAGGTTATTTTCAAGTTCTTCGGAAGTCATACCACAACCATTATCTGATATCGTAATTGTTCTATCATCCTTATTGTAGTCGACACGAATTTCCAAATCAGCCTTATTTATCTTTATATTATTATCAGTAAGTGATAGATAATATAGTTTATCGAGAGCATCACTAGCATTAGAAATAAGCTCTCTCAAGAAAATTTCTTTATTCGTATAAATCGAATTAATCATTAGGTCTAATACCCTTTTACTTTCTGTTTTAAATTCTCTTTTCTTCATTATTCTTACCATCTCCTGTTAAATCTTACAACTATAATTATAGCACCATTTTAGCAATTGTCAATACTAATTGCTAATTTTAGTAAAAGAAAAAGATTTATTTTTTACATTGTAAATCATAAATCTTCCTTTAATAACCTTAGAGCTTCTCCTATATCTTTTTCAAGAACAGTATCTTTAGCTAAACATAAATACCAATTTTCTGTTTCGGTAATATACTTTTTTCTAAATTCATATGAAGCCAAATGAGCTTCTCTTAAATTATGTAGACGATCCGCTAATTTAACCATTTTAGCAAGATCATTTTTCTTTATCCTATCAATATACTTTTCCATATCGTAATCTTTTCCTTTAGTTAGTAACTTCACAGCATCCGCGATTTCTTTAGTTGTAAGGCTTAAAATATCTTCATATTTTATAGTAGTATCTTCTAATAAATCATGAAATAATCCCACTATTTGATATTCTTCAGATAATCCTTTTTCTCTTAAGATATCACTAACCTCAAGTGGATGAAGATAATATGGTGTCCCTTGTAATCTCTTTTGAATCTTATGTTTTTCTTTCATATATTCTATATATTTTTCTAAATGATTATTAGTTTCTTTCACAATAATACCATCTTTCATTTTCATATTACCATGTAATATCTACTGGAAAATCGCCATATTCTACTTCTGTTATTTTGCAGTCATGCTCCTTCGCATATTTTAAAATTTCTTTTCTTACTTTATCATAGCCATCATACAAATAATAATTACAAATTGCATCCAAAGTATGCATTAACTCTTTCTTTCTTTTAGTTTTCGTCATATTTATATAAGTTTCACTAACAACCATAAACCACTGCCTTAAAAAAAATTTTTCACTCATAGTAGAAGAAGCTAATAAATTCTTTGCTTTCTTTAATTGAATAGGTGTTAAAATTTCAGATAAAGAATTAATTATTTTACTATAAAAAGTCATAACAACATTATAATCAGTATTATAATTATTTATATCTTTGCCAGTTTTTATAGCAAAATGTTTAAATATTGTAATATCTAATAGTAGTTCTGGTAATAAATAATTAAAATCATACAGTATATCCTGTTTTACTCCCTTTTTAATTCCATAATATTCTTTAACCTCGTCAGATAACCAATTATCGACAGCTTTTACATTTCTTGATCCCTGATAAGCATGCCTTAAATCATATAAAAAAGCTAATATATGAAGCCTCATATCTTCTTCAAGTAAATTAGGACACTCTTCCCATCCTAAAAAATAGTAAATACTATCATATAATTCATTAAAGTCATCAAATGTACCCTCAATATTAAATCCAGTATAGTTTTCCGTTAATTTTACTCTTATCATAATTTATCTACTCCCTATAATCTACATTCCTTTATCTTTTTACAGAATTATAATAAAGAAAAAAGAGCTAGTTGAAATTATTTCATTATACTATAGCTCTTTTAACTTTTAATTTAATTATTCGATAATTTCTGTAACTGATCCAGCACCTACTGTATGTCCGCCTTCTCTAATAGAGAACTTAGTACCATTTTCAACGGCAATTGGAGCAATTAATTCAACTGTCATCGTTACATTGTCACCAGGCATAACCATTTCTGTTCCTTCAGGAAGAGTAATTACACCAGTAACATCAGTAGTTCTGAAATAGAACTGAGGTCTATAGTTTGTAAAGAATGGAGTATGCCTTCCACCTTCTTCTTTAGAAAGTACATATACTTGTGCTTTAAATTTCTTATGTGGAGTAACTGATCCAGGTTTAGCTAAAACTTGTCCTCTTTCAACTTCACTTCTGTCGATACCTCTAAGAAGTACACCAGCATTGTCTCCAGCTTCAGCATAGTCTAATTGCTTTCTAAACATTTCAATACCAGTAACTACTGTTGACTTTGTATCTTTAAGACCAACAATTTCAACTGTATCGTTAAGATTTAATTTACCTCTTTCAACACGACCAGTAACAAC
Organism: uncultured Bacilli bacterium; assembly: GCA_947625625.1. Taxonomy (GTDB): domain Bacteria; phylum Bacillota_I; class Bacilli_A; order RF39; family UBA660; genus CAG-302. The sequence goes on along the minus strand of CANQPC010000025.1, from coordinate 5,968 downwards.
TGTTCCACGACCAGTAATAGTAAATACATCTTCAATTGACATTAGGAATGGTTTATCATTATCTCTTACTGGAGTTGGAATCCATTCGTCAACTGCATCCATAAGTTCTTCGATAGCTTTAACTGCATCTGCGTCTCCTTCGAGAGCTTTAAGTGCAGAACCTCTGATAATTGGTGTATTGTCACCATCAAAGTCATATTCGTTAAGTAAATCTCTGATTTCCATTTCAACTAAGTCTAATAATTCTTCATCATCGACCATATCACATTTATTCATGAATACTACTATTTTAGGAACACCAACTTGTCTAGCAAGTAAGATGTGCTCTCTTGTCTGAGCCATTGGTCCATCAGTAGCAGCAATAACAAGGATTGCACCATCCATTTGCGCTGCACCAGTAATCATATTCTTTACATAGTCAGCATGTCCTGGACAGTCAACGTGTGCATAGTGTCTTTTTTCAGTTTGATACTCAACGTGTGCAGTGTTGATTGTTATTCCTCTTTCTCTTTCTTCAGGAGCCTTATCGATATTTGCATAATCGACGAATTCTGCTCCACCTTTAGCTGCTAATACTTTCGTAATAGCAGCAGTTAATGTAGTTTTACCATGGTCAACGTGGCCGATTGTACCAATGTTAACATGGGGTTTTGAACGATCAAATTTTTGTTTTGCCATTATAATTTCCTCTCTTTCTTAAATATTACATATTATATTTTATCATATAATATTTTTTTTTCAAGTATTTTTACTAATTTCCACCATTTTTCTTAATGATTTCATCAGCTATTGATTTAGGAACTTCTTCGTAGTGATCTAGTTCCATTACATAGTTTCCACGACCTTGAGTCGAGCTTCTAAGACTAGTAGCATAACCGAACATTTCTGATAATGGTACCATTGCCGTAAAGGCAGTAGCATTACCACGTGATTCCTGTCCTTGTGGTTTTCCACGTCTTGCTGTTAAGTCACCTATAACTGCTCCAGTATATTCATCTGGGGCCGTAACTACTACTTTCATAATTGGTTCAAGTAGAATAGGTCTACACTTATTTTTAATTTCTTTTACTGCAAGCGAAGCCGCTATCTTAAAGGCCATTTCTGATGAATCGACATCATGGTATGAACCATCATATAAAGTAGCTTTAACATCAACCATTGGATATCCCGCTAATACGCCAGTCTGTAAAGCTTCTTGAAGGCCTTTATCGATAACCGAGATATATTCTCTAGGAACGACACCTCCGACAATATTATCGACAAATTCATATCCCTTTTCTGGATTTGGTTCAAAGCGAACCCAAACATGTCCGTATTGTCCTCGTCCACCTGACTGTTTAATATGTCTTCCTTCACATTCACCCATTTGCGTAATTGTTTCACGATAAGCAACCATTGGTGCTCCAACTGTCGCTTCGACTCCAAATTCTCTTCTCATTCTATCGACGATTATATCGAGATGTAATTCTCCCATACCCGAAATAGTTGTCTGTCCTGTTTCAGGATCACTTTGCATTCTAAATGTAGGATCCTCTTCCGCTAATTTTTGAAGAGCAAGAGCCATCTTCTCTTGATCGGCTTTTGTCTTAGGTTCTACTGCCTGAGTAATAACTGGTTCAGGAAATTCCATACCTCTCATAATGACAGGTTTCTTCTCATCACATAATGTATCAGCGGTCGTCGTATTTTTAAGTCCAACTGCCGCACCAATTTCACCAGCATAAATCTCCGGAATTTCTTCTCTGTGATTAGCATGCATAAGTAAGATACGACCAATTCTCTCTTTGACATTTTTAGTCGAATTTAGTACATAAGAACCACTCTTTAAAGTACCAGAATATACTCTGAAGAATGTAAGTCTTCCAACAAATGGGTCAGTAGCAATCTTAAATGCTAAAGCCGTAAATGGTTCTGAATCTGAAGGATGTCTCAAAACAACTTCTCCTTTAGGATCAGTACATTCTATCGATGCAATATCTGTTGGAGCTGGTAAATAATCGACAACAGCATCTAGAAGTAACTTAACTCCCATGTTTCCTAGTGCAGTACCACACATTACTGGGAAAAATTCAGCCTTTAGAACACCCGCTCTAATAGCTTTCTTAAGTTCTTCTGCGCCTATTTCTTCTCCATCTAAATATTTCATCATAAGTTCTTCATCGAAGTCCGCTGCCGCTTCGATTAATTTATTACGATATTCCAAAGCTTTATCTTTCATATCTTCAGGAATATCAATTTCCGTATAATTTTCCTCTTGTTTACCATCAAAGTGATATGCTTTCATCGTAACCAAATCAATTACACCATTAAATTCTGATTCAGCGCCGATAGGAAGCTCGATAGCAGCACAATTAGCTCCCAATCTATCACTTATTGTACCTAAACTAAAATAGAAATCCGCTCCCATTTTATCCATCTTATTAGCAAAAATGATTCGAGGTACATTATATTCATTTGCCTGACGCCATACTGTTTCACTCTGTGGTTCAACGCCCGCTTGTGCGTCGATTAGTAGTACGGCACCATCTAGTACTCTAAGACTTCTTTGAACTTCAATTGTAAAGTCAACGTGTCCCGGAGTATCAATTATATTAAATCTATAGCCCTTCCAGAACGCAGTAGTAGCAGCACTAGTAATAGTGATACCTCTTTCTTGTTCTTGTTCCATCCAGTCCATTTGTGATTCACCATCATGGGTTTCACCGATTTTATGAATCTTATGCGTATGGAAAAGGATTCTTTCCGTACAAGTAGTTTTACCTGCATCAATATGGGCCATGATTCCAATGTTTCTTGTATGTTCTAAGCTTATTTCACGAGCCATAATTTACATTCCTTTCTTACCATCTATAATGTGCAAACGCCTTATTAGCTTCTGCCATCTTATGTGTATCATCTTTCTTCTTAACCGATGCCCCTGTTCCGTTTGATGCGTCTATTATTTCGTTAGCAAGATTTTCTGCCATCGAATGACCATTTCTTAATCTTGCATATTGTGCAAGCCAACGAAAAGCTAAAGCTTGTGCTCTTGCAGGTTTAACTTCAACTGGTACCTGATAGTTTGCACCACCAACCCTTCTCGATTTTACTTCGAGTGAAGGTTTAATATTATTCATAGCTCTTTCAAATACTACCATAGCTTCTTCGCCAGTTTTTTCTTTAATTATGTCAAAAGCTTCATAGATAATCTTTTCAGCAGTTCCCTTTTTTCCATCTTTCATGATATGATTAACTAACTTAGTAACCACTTTAGAATTATAGATAGGATCCGCTAGTACATCTCTTTTAGTTGCTCTTCTCTTTCTCATCTGTATCCCTCCTTCTATCGTATTATTAATTAATTATTTCTTTTCTTTTTTAGCACCATATTTACTTCTACCTTGACGTCTATTTTGAACTCCGGCAGTATCTAGGGTACCTCTAATGATGTGGTATCTAACACCGATTAAGTCTTTAACACGACCTCCTCTAATTAGAACGACACTATGTTCCTGTAAGTTATGTCCGATACCTGGAATATAGCAAGTTACTTCCATACCATTAGATAATCTAACTCTCGCATATTTTCTTAAAGCAGAGTTAGGCTTTTTAGGGGTAATAGTACCAACACGAGTACATACGCCTCTCTTCTGAGGTGAAACTTGTATTGTCTGTTTCTTTTGGATACTATTTTTTCCTACTAATAATACTGGAGATTTACTCTTTCTTGTTTTCTTACTTCTAGGTTTCTTAGTTAACTGATTAATTGTAGGCATTATCTCACTCCTTTCTTACACATATCCTGGTGTTTCATTTGTTATCTTAAATTTAAGTTTTGTCACATGACAAAACCTAAATACATAAACGATATAAATATACCATTTTTAAAATAAGAAGTCAATAGTTTTTAAGTCTTTTTTCTTTTTTATCAGTTAAATACATATCTTTATACCCTATTTATTCTATGTAATTAATGATTAAATTATACAATTAGAACTATGTTATATTTTTCTCTCTTTTTCATATAGTTTATTAGAACAAAGAAAGGAATGATAAAATAAATATGGAAACAATTAAAGTTTCATCTAAGTCTAATCCAAACTCAGTAGCAGGAGCACTTGCTAATGTTTTTAGAGAAAAAGGAACAGTTGAAGTCCAAGCAATTGGAGCAGGAGCATTAAATCAAGCAATTAAAGGAGTGGCTATTGCAAGAGGCTTTGTAGCTCCATCAGGAAAAAATTTAGTTTGCATACCAGCCTTTATTGATATTACAATAGATGGTGAAGAAAGAACCGCTATTAAGTTAATTGTCGAAGCTAAATAGCTTCTTTTTTTAGACAACTACTATATTTGAATATTTAGGAAATCTTTCCAGTAACCAGTCTCTTTGTATGCTATCTTTAACATAAATTAGTATTGTATTAGAAGTATTAAAAAACATATCGGTATAAATAGATATATTTGAAAAATCAGCATTTCGAAAATCTAAATTTGTTAAACTAGTGCAGCCGTAAAACATACTATCCATATTTGTTACGCTTGATGTATTAAAGCTACTTAAATTTAAATTTACTAATTTATGACAATTTATAAACATTCTATACATATTAGTTACATTCTCAGTATTAAAACTATTTAAATTTATACTTTCTAATTTATAACATCTAGAGAACATAGCACTCATACTAATTGCACTTGATGTATTAAAATTACTTAAATCTAAATTTGTTAAATTTTGGCAGTTATTAAACATACTAGCCATACTAGTTACACTTAATGTAATAAAATTACTTATATCTAAATTTGTTAAATTTAAGCAGTTATAAAACATATCAGACATATCAGTTACATTAGAAGTATCAAAACTACTTAAATCTATTTCAGTTATCTTATAACAACTACCAAACATACTATGCATACTAATTACACTTGACGTATTAAAATTATTTAAATTGAGTTTAATCAAATTAGAGCAGCTTGAAAACATATATGCCATACCAGTAACTTTTGAAGTATCAAAATTACTTAAATCTAAACTTGTTAAGCTAGTGCAGCTTGAAAACATATAACTCATGTTAATAACTTTAGAAGTATTAAAATTACTTAAGTCTAAGTTTGTTAAACTATTGCAATCATAAAACATAGCAGACATATCAGTTACATTAGAAGTATCAAAGTTACTTAAATCTAAATTTGTTATATTGGAACATCCTCTAAACATGCGATACATGACAGCTACATCCGAAGTGTCTAATTTAGATAAATTCATTTCGGTAGCATTAGTAAGATTGGCAAATAAATAGTTACTATCAGTATTTAATTTTATTTGACCGCTAGAACTTCCCATATATACTTCATATAGACCATTGTTATTAGAGTCTTCATACCAGAGCATGACACTTCCGTCTCCATTAGATGAGATATCAAAAGATTTATCTATATTATCTGGCACGACATTATTATCTACCGTCTTAATACTTTCGATTTCTTCTCTTTTGATGTCAGTATTTAAAAATAATGAATCGGCATCAGTATCACCTATTGCCCTAATATAGTTTTCTTCATAGATAGCATCTGTTCCCTCGCCATAGAGATAAAATCTAAAACTTTTGTCACTCATAGTAAGAGGATTCTCTCTTTTACCATCGATATAGATATATAGGGTATATTTTAGTTCTTTATCTGTTATAACTTCATTTTCTAATAATGTTATGGTGTCTTTTTCTCTTTTATCTTTAAAGTTACCACTTACTACTAATTCATTATCTTGATATAATTCATAGATAAAAGTATCTTCCTGTAACTCTTTAGGTAATAAGTCTAATGTCATATACATATTCATAATAGCACTGTCGCCTTCTTGACATAGTTTATTTAATTTAACTTTAATATCTTTTTTTAAAGCCTTTTCTTTAGAAGTAGTTGGAGATAAATTCTCACCATTTATAGTGGCATCTCCAACAAAAGTAATTGTCGGAGCACATACTTC
>CANQPC010000024.1 GCA_947625625.1 uncultured Bacilli bacterium | reverse complement strand
TCAAGTGACATATAATACATTAGTTTTGGGACAAAATCAAATACTAACACTTAAGACATTATCATAAATTAATCATAGCCTTAGTAATTTAAAAACCCAAACTATTGACAAAACCTCAAAATTATACTATACTCAAATAGAAATTTGTTGATGGAGATATTATCTAAGTAATTAATTTGAAACTCTATACAGAAAATTGTAGTCATTGGCTGAGAGCTACAATAGATAAGGCAAATTAGTGAATTTCAATAATGGAGTCAAACCGTGTAAGAGCGTTAATCTATAATGAGGTAGTTTAACTACGAACAAAGGTGGTACCACGAGTAAATCGTCCTTTTAGGATATTTACTCGTTTTTTAGTTTAACATTTTACAAAAATATAATATCTTATCATAATTTATAAATTGTAGAAAGGAAATAAATATGAAAGAAAAATTAGAAGAAATTCGAAAAAGAGGACTCGAAAAAATCGACGGTGCAAAGAGTACTGAAGAATTACAAGATATCCGAAGAGAGTTAACTGGTAAAAAGAGTGAATTAAGTGAAGTAACTAAAAGTATGAGCTCGCTATCAATAGAGATGCGAAAGGAAGTTGGACTTCAGACTACCGAGATTAGAAATATCTTCGAAACTACTTTAAATAAAAAGGAGGAAGAACTCATTTCATCAAAAAGTGTTTTAGATGAACCAATCGATCTTACTATTCCTGGAACTAAAGTAGGAAGTGGTGTCCTTCATCCCGTTACCCAAATGTGTTACGACTTAAATGATGCCTTTTTATCGTTAGGCTTCGAAGTATTTAGTGAAGACGATATTAGTAGTGAAAAGTTTGTTTTTGATAATTTAAACTTTGCCAGTGACCATCCTGCCAGACAGATGATGGATACATATTGGATCGAAGGAACTGAAGACAAAAAGGCAAATGAAAGATTATGCTTAAGACCTCATTTAACCGGTGCTTCCGTAAGATATCTCTTAAAGCACGGAGCTCCCGCTAGATTTGTCTATCCCGGAAGAGTTTATCGAAATGAAGATATCGATTCCGGTCACGAGAGAGCATTCTTCCAATACGAAGCCCTAATAGTTGATAAGAACATCTCTTTCTCATCGGGCATTGTCATGATTCAAACTATCTTAGAGAAAGTTTTCGGAAGAAAAATAAATATCCGTATGCGTGAAGGCTTTTTCCCATTCGTCGAACCCGGTTACGAAATCGATATGGAATGTCTTGTCTGCGGAGGAAAAGGATGTAAAGTCTGCAAGCATAACGGCTGGATTGAAGTAATGCCAGGTGGAGTCATTCATCCTAATGTCCTAAAATCCGCTGGTTTAGACCCCGACGAATGGACTGGCTTCTATATTAATATTGGACTAGAAAGATTAGTTATGATGCGTTATGGAGTTGATGATGTAAGACTATTCCATAGTGCTGATTTAAGATTTTTAAATCAATTCAAATAAGGAGGAGAATATGAGAGTATCGTTAAATTTAATAAAAAAATATGTAAATTTACCAGCCAAATTAACTGCCAAAGATATAGCATATGATTTAACTCTAAGAACAGTCGAAGTAGAATCCGTCGAAGACGTAAGTAGCAAGTATCATGACATCGTTGTCGGCAAAATTCTCGAAGTTAAAAAGCATCCTAATGCCGATTTACTTAGAATATGTATAACTGATATTGGCGAAAAAGAGCCCGTTCAAATTGTCTGCGGTGGTTCTAATCTTTACGAAGGCGAGTTTGTCGTTGTTTCAAAGCCAGGAGCGGAAGTCGTATGGCATGGCGAGGGAGAACCTGTAAAAATAAAAGAGACCAAAATGCGTGGTGAATCATCTTATGGAATGATTTGTGCTGCTGAAGAAGTCTATTTAGATGCCTTCTTTCCACCCAAAGATGATCATGAAATTGTCGATTTAAAGGGAATCGATTGCCATCCCGGTCAAAATATTTCCGAAGTTGTCTCTATGCAAGATACCATTCTCGAAATAGACAATAAGTCTCTAACAAATAGACCAGACTTGTGGGGTCACTATGGAATAGCAAGAGAATTATCGGCGATCTATGATGTTCCCCTTAAAGAACTACCTAAATTTAAAATTGATCCTAATTTACCAGAGTATCAAATCGAAATAAAAGATCCTAAAAAATGTCAACGCTATGTCGGTATCGAAATAGAAAATGTCTATGAAAAAGAGTCTCCAATGTGGATGAAAGCTATGCTCGTTAACTGTGGTATGCGTCCTATAAATGCCATTGTCGATATCACAAATTATGTCATGATTGCCGTCGGCGAACCTCTTCATGCTTTCGACCGAACTCATGTCAGCGGTCAGAAAATAATCGTCAGAAATGCTAAAAAAGGGGAAAAATTACTTCTACTAGATAATAATACTATCGATTTAACTGAAGATGACTTAGTTATCTGTGATGAAAATGATGCCATGGCTCTTGCCGGTATCCGTGGCGGTAAGAAAGATTCCATTTTACCTACCACTACTGGTATCGTTCTCGAAGTAGCAAACTTTACAGCGGCCACTATTCGAAAGACCGGTAAAAGATTCGATGAAAAGACCGACGCTTCGATCAGATATGAAAAAAATATTGACACTGAAAGAGTCGATTTAGGAGTATCTATGTCTCTCGAATTAATCAAAGAATTTTTCCCAGAAAGTAAAATTGTTTCTTATGGTGAAAAATATCCCGTAAAAACAAAAAGAGAAGTAATTGATGTATCTAAAGAATTTTTAGATACCAGATTAGGAAAAATATTACCAGTAAAAACAATCGAAAAAGTATTAAAATCCCTTGGTTATGATGTCGAATATCAAGATAATAACTTCCATGTAGTTGTCCCTGTATGGAGGTCTACCGGTGATGTTTCCCTTAAAGATGATGTTATGGGCGATATTGCAAGATTACTTAGTTATGAAAGCTTCGAACCTCAGCCCCTTCTTTTAAAAGTAGATCATGCCGTTCATCAAAACGACGTTCTCTTAGAGAGAAGACTAAAAGAATATTTAGCTTTTCGTTGCGGTTTCAATGAAATATATACTTATCCATGGATTGACGAAAAATATATTAAAGCCGCTAAAATAGATATTACTAATTCTATAAAATTAGCAACTCCGCCCGCTCCTGAATTAAAAAATTTACGAAGTTCACTTATTCCCGGTATTTTAGAAGCTATTTCTAAAAACTTAAGATATTATGATTCCTTCAAAATCTTTGAAATGGCCGAAGTATTTACCAAAGGTGAGTACCATGAATCGACCGAAGATGAGACTCTTCCAATTCATAAAAAATATTTAACTGGTGCCATTGTATCTAAAGATGCTAAAAAGATATTTTATGAATTAAAAGGAATAGTTGAATCGATGAGTCGCTATTGTCATATGGAAGAATTATCTTTCGAACATAGTAGTAGGCCATCTTGGGCTGATGTCAATGCTTACTTAAACATCACCTTAAATGGGGAAACTGTCGGAACAATCGGTCTTATTTCCGTATCAACTATGGCAAACTCAAAGATTAAACATACTAATGTATCATTATTTGAAATAGATGTTGATAAACTTATTCCATATAGTTCTAGAAGTAATAAGTTTGTAAACCTTCCCGAACTTCCATTAGTTCAAAAAGATTTATCACTTCTTGTTGATGACAATGTAACTTGGGAAGACATTTCCAAAACTATTAAATCGAAAGTTAAAGAATTAGAATTCATCGAAGAATATCGTGGAAATCAAATCCCATCTGGTAAAAAATCAATTACCCTTCGTTTTAAGATAGGTAATGAAAATAGTACAATGACTGCCGAACAAATAAATGATGAAATGAATAACATTATCAAGTCGCTTAATAAAAAATGTGGAGCCCTTCTTCGTGAAGAATAATTATGATATCAGCTTCAAAAATGAAGAATTAAAAGCTAAATTTAACTTTCGCGTAGCATGTATCATCTCTGGAGGAGAAAAAATATTACTCCAAAAGAGCTCAAAAGATGATTACTATTCACTAATTGGCGGCCGCGTAAGATTTTTTGAAGATACTAAAAAAGCAATAATTAGAGAGTTAAAAGAAGAGACAGGAGTCCTAGTTTCTCCCGAAGAAGTCCAATTAATTGATGTAGTTGAAAACTTCTTTATATACGATAATACAAAATTTCATGAAATATTATTTATATATAAAGTTAGTGAAAACACTAAGCTTATGTCTATCGATAACTTTAAAACTTTAGATAAAGATACTTCAGTAAATCTATGGATAAACATTAGTGAATTAAGTAAATATAAAATTATGCCATCTATTGTCGAAAAAATTATTAATAATGATAAAATAAATCATGAGATAATAAAAGATTATTAACATCACTGAGAAAAATTTAATATTAGTAATTATTCCTTTTAGTATCAAATTATTAATATAATTAAAAGGAACTACTAGAAATTGATTTGAAAAAAATCTACACGAAATAAAAAGTGTGTAGATTTTTGTATATTAAAATTAATATTAGATATTTTAATCATCTTCTCATATGTCTTATTTTTAAATTATCAAATTGAGATAATAACTCATTATTTTAAGATATGTATGGTAGTTACTTTTATTATTGTTTATCATCTGCCATTTTTATCACTCTCTTTCTTTATATTAGATAAAATTTTGCCAATTTGAAATACAGAATATGATATACCCTCCATATGAAATTTGCTATCATAATCTGCTAAACATAGTTCTAATTGTGAAATAATAGATTCTATCTTTTTATACTGCCTTATAATTGCTTCATATTTTTTTGCTTCATAATTATCTTGCCAACTTTTCATTTTTGTATAAGTATAATTTAAATATTCAATAATTTGATCTTTAGATAATTCTAGATATATCTTATCTTCTAAATTAATTGCCTCATTTATAGCTTTTTCTAGATTTAATAATACATAATTCAAATTATTTGAAAAATTTAAATTCAGTTTTTCATTTTCTTCCATAATTTTTCCTTTCTTGCTCTTTATTGTATACCAAAAATTAAAAAAACACAAAATTATTATGGAAATCTAATTTACTTCATTATGAGCAAGAAGAACTAAAAAAATTACAAGATAGACTATCAATTCAATCGATTTAAAATTAGATAGTCAAATAATTCCAAGAAATACTTGATAGTAAAGAATAAGAGATATTAGTGAGTATTAGAAGCTGGAACAAAAGATTTATATAGAATTAAATTTATTTAAAGACAAGTAATATGATAAAAGATAATCTACCTAAATAGTACCTTAAAAATTGGTACAGAGTTTGGGTAATATAAATTTAGACTAAATAAGCAAACACTTGAGGTAGAAGAAGATAATGTGTCTGCCTATGTTACGTAAGAGCACGATGATATATACGAGCAACAATTTTTTCGTTTATCTCTTCTTTTTCTTCTTTCTTCGAGCAATAAAAAACACAAGAAAGTTTCCCTTGTGTAAGATAAACCAATAAAACTTATATACAATTTTCGTATATTATCATAATATCACATTTTAGGCGGACAGTAAACGGACAAAAAGCAAAAAGCAATGCCTTGCAAGCTCTTATAAATAAAGGAAAAAATAAAAAAACTATTTTTTGGTTAATTTTAAAATTACAAATTTTATCATTTCAAGAGTAACAGATTTCATAGTTTCTTTATCATATAAAGTAGAATCATTTTCATAATTAATTAAAACAAAATAATTGCTATCATTACTAAAAATAATCTTATGTGGCTCATGAATAGATAAATATGTCAATTAATATATTTTTTTTGTGTTGTTTATGGTAGAATATTAATTGAGGATAGGACGTGATTTAATGAATGAATCTCAGCTTAAAATGAGTAAAATATTACATGATATCATTAGAAATGAAGAAGAAGATCTTGAAGAATATTATGGCGTTTCAGTATGGGTGTATAGAGACATTGACAAATATTTAATTCAATTGGATGATATTAGAGATAAAATATATCTTGCACAATGGTGTAATAATTATGATAAAGTAAAAGAATTAATTTCAAATTTATCATTATCTGAATATGAAAAGAATAAATATCTAAAGTTAAGGGAAAAAAATATTGAAATTGATGAAACGATTAATTTTAAAATCTTATCTGAAAAGTATAGTTTTTTAGATAATATAATGGGTATGATAACTGCAGATTCTGATATACAAGATCAAATACTTTCTTTGTCTGATTCTAGATTAAGACTGTTTGAATTAATGTACTCGAAATTACAGACTTTAACAGATTACTATAATCCTTATGTTACAACAATATTGCAAAGGATTGGTTATGTTTCATTCGATAAAAGTTGGAAAAATAAATTTCATTTATATGATGATTTACTATCAAATGTTGATGATTTAATAACAAGTGGATACATATTATCAAATGATGAAATTGAAAAGTTATTATATTTATGTACTTCATCTGTTCATCATAACGTACCGAGTTTTAGTGAATTACAAAATTTTGGTGATGATAATACTATAGATAATATAGAATTTAAAGATGGTATATTAAAAGCTAAAGAAGAAAAAGATTTAGATTATTTAAAATTTGCAATTCTAGCTCAGGCATATGGAATTGGTTTACAGTCTGCAAGAAACATCTGCAAAAAATATAATATTTCTAATATAACAATTACAAATGAAAATCGAGAAGTTTTTGAAATGTATATAGCAATTTATCAAATAATAAATGAAAATGATCCAAATGTTTTGATACAATTATACGATGAATTTACTAAAATAATGAAACCAGAAAAAGATTTTAGAAGAATTATTGTTTTTGAAAATGATTTGAGAAAAGCTTTTGCACACGACTTAAATAATCAAGTATTCAAAACAGATAAATTACCATATGATGAGGTTGATGGAATTAAAATATATGACGCTGGTGTTGATTTTAAAATGATTGTTACTGCCATTGGAGCATATCAAGGAAATTTTGGAAATAAAGAAAATTATAGTGAATATTGGAACTCACCAAAAATTAGATCTCATGGCAACTGTTGTAGTTTAATTGGTAATGCAAATCTTTCAATGGCAAATGTTAAAAATATAATATTGGGATTTTCAACTATGAGCGATAATATGCTTCTTCTTAGTGGAAATTCAGATATTAATTCCACCCCAAATAGTAGAGAATTTAATACCACAGAAAATAGTTCGCAAGAATATATGGATGCAAATTCAATGCTTAATAATACTAGAGGTGATTATAATGAGCTGGTATATGAACGAAGGGATTTAAGTAGTAATCCAAAATTTTATAAAAAAAATCCTGATTATATAGTTTTTTTTTGAAGAATACGAAAATTATGATGAAATGTTTGAAAAATATAAAGATAAGCCTAAAAATTTTGAATATTTGAGACAACAAAAAGAATTACAGGATAAATTTTGGCAAGAATCTTTAAAAGCAGCTGCAAATTTTGGTATTCCAATTGTAAAAATTAACAGAGAGAAAGTTGCAAAATCTGAGTATGAAAAAATTCAAAATTTAGTAAAAGATTTTGTTGAAACAAAAAATCCAAATTTATTAAGTCAAATTATTACTTCTTTTGAAAGTTCTAGAGTTGGAAATGCAGGATTACATGCACCAATTAGAGAAAAATATTTTTCATCTAAAAAAATCGCTACTATTCTTGATGAAATTAAAAATTCAATTAATAGTATTGATAACAAAGCAGAAAGAAATACTTTATATTTTGCATTATATAAAGCCATTATTGAAGAACAAAGAAAGGTAGATGCTTGTAAGTATGGTAAGAGAAACAAACAGCAAACGCCTGGTATAGATTTTACAAAAGAGCTTGGAGAAATAGAACAAATATTAACAAATAATAATATTGATTATTCAATGGTAGGGAGAAAAAAATGAAAACGCAAAAAGAGATTAAAGAAGAAAACTTTAAAATTAGTAGATTAATTAATGAATTATTAAAAAAAATTAAAGAACAAAAAAGATGATGATTTATAAGACAATGTGTCTTCCTATATGTTACGTAAGAACATCTACAGATAACCCCCTAAATGAATCATTAAGTAGTTGAGTTGAATTAAATAAAAATTAATAATTGATTTTGATTTAAAGATGTTCCTAAACTTATTGAAGAATATACCAATTATTACAATAATGAAAGACCATCATATGCTTTAAAATATAAAAATCCAATTCAATATAAAATTGAATCAGAGTTCTAAAAATGTGTTCTTTTTATAAATCGTCTATTTTTACCTGATTACTTCAACCAAGTTCTTTTTTCATTATATAAATCTGTCAAGTCCCAGTAAAAACATTTTTACTTTTCCTTTTTTGTGTTATACTAATACTATACGAGAAAAGAGGTATTGTATGTGCGGAATAGTAGGTTTTGTAGATAAATCTCAAGACAAGAAAAAAATAATCAAAGACATGGCCGACTTAATTAGACATCGTGGCCCCGATTCCGATGGCTATTATGTCGATAAAGAAGTAGCTTTAGGCTTTCGAAGATTATCTATAATCGATTTAGATAATGGAAACCAGCCCATCTATAATGAAGACAAAAGTAAATTAGTCTTTTTAAATGGTGAAATATATAATTATAAATATTTAAAAGAAGATTTAGAAGCTAAAGGACATACCTTTACAACTAATTCTGATACCGAAGTTTTACTTCATGGTTATGAAGAATATAAAGAAGAATTATTGCCGATGCTTCGCGGTATGTTTGCCTTTATCATCTACGATATAAAAACTCATGAAATCTTTGGAGCAAGGGACTTTTATGGTATCAAACCTCTATATTATTATCTTACCAAAAAAGAATTCATGTTTGGAAGCGAAATTAAGAGTTTTCTCGCTCACCCCAAGTTCAAAAAAGAATTAAATCGTGATATGCTCGAAGACTATCTAACTTTTCAGTATAGTGTTGGTGAAGATACTTTCTTTAAAAATGTCTATAAATTGAGACCAGGTCACTATTTTATCTATAAAGATGGCAATTTCCAAATAAAAGAGTATTATAGTATTAAATTTGAAAAAGACGATAAGAAGACCGAAAAAGAATGGAAGAAAGAAATCAAAGATCTTCTCGAAGATAGCATTAAAGCCCATAAAATTGCTGATGTTGAAGTAGGAAGCTTCCTATCTAGTGGAGTTGATTCCTCATTTATTGCGACCGCTAGTAACGTCGATAAGACCTTTACTGTCGGCTGGGATAACAAAAAATATAGTGAAATAGATTATGCTAAAGAATTGTCGGACATGATAAAAGTTGAAAATATTAGTAAGAAGATAAGTAAGCAAGAATATTTCGATAATTTCTCCCATATTCAATATTTTATGGATGAACCTCTCGCTGATCCTTCGGCCATTGCCCTATATTTCGTTGCCAATATTGCTTCTCAAAATGTTAAAGTCGCCTTATCTGGAGAAGGAGCGGACGAGATATTCGGTGGTTATAACATTTACCATGAACCATATTCAGTCAGTTGGTATTACAAAATACCATACTTTATCAGAAGATTTTTAGGTATTTTAGTATATCCCGTAAGACATACTCGTGGCTTTAATTTCATCTATCGAAGAAGTCATCACCTAGAAGACCGCTATGTCGGAAATGCTTTTATGTTCGAGCCTTCGGAAACTAAAAAAATTCTAAGCTATGCTCCTAAAAAGACGACATATAAAGATTTAACTCGAAGTTATTACGAGAAAGCTAAAGATTATGATGATGTAACCAAGATGCAGTATATCGATTTCAATTTCTGGTTAATAGGAGATATTCTCCTAAAAGCAGATAAGATGTCGATGGCTAATTCTCTCGAAGTAAGAGTCCCATTTTTAGATCGCATTCTAATAGATACTGCCAGAAAAATACCTACTAAATATAAAATTAAAGATGGCAAGACCAAGTATTTATTTAGAGAAGTAGCTCATGATATCCTACCTGAAAAATGGTCTAATAAAAAGAAATTAGGTTTTCCTGTACCTATGAGAGAATGGTTAAAAGAAGAAGATACTTATAACTTAGTCAAAGAAAAGTTTTCCTCTTCCGGCGAGTTCTTTAAACCAGATAAAATAATTAAGCTCTTAGATGAACACAAAGCAGGTAAGAAAGACAATAGCAGAAAAATTTGGACTATTTTCTCATTCTTAACTTGGTATGATGAATACTTTATTCAAAGATAATTAAGTAGATCTCTACATGAGGACTACTTTTTCTTTATCTTTTTGTTTCTAAAGTCACTTTCGAATTATTATAAGTTCTATATTTTTTAAAAAAATTAAAAATTCAAGAGTTATTTGTTATCTATATATTAATGACAATTATTAATATCAAAAAATGTCAAAATTAAAAGCTTTTGTGATATACTATAATTAAGTGTAGGTGAATTATGAAAAAGAAAATATTTTTAAGTTTAATTGTAATGCTACTTAGCTTTTTCTTAATATATACTCCCGTAAAGTTAGTTAAAGCTGACTCGGGCTGGGATTCTGATTATGATTCTGGCGGCTGGGACTCTGGATCTAGCTGGGATTCCGGTTCCAGTTGGGATTCCGGTTCTAGCGGTGGAATTTATTATGGAGGATCTTCGTCTGGAGAAGGCTCACTCGTTACGGCCGTCATTATAGTCGTAATTATTGTTATCGTTGTTGTAGCAATGAATAATAAAAACAATCGTGGTGGAGGAAGTAGCTCTAATAATCATTCGGTAAATAATTATCAAGATATCGATATCGATAAAATAACGAGTATCGATCCAAGTATCAATGTATCGGAGTTTAAAACTAAAGCTTTCAATATATATAAAGATATTCAAACCGCTTGGATGAATTTCGATACCGATACGATAAGAAAATTGACGACTGACGAAATATATAATATGTATAGTAGTCAGCTAGAGACATTAAAACTAAAAGGTCAAAAGAATATCATGAAAGATATTTCTCTAATAGATGTCAAAATAATCGATATCAAGAAAGAACAAGATGTCATAACTTTAAGTGTCTACTTAAAAGTCAAATGCTATGATTATGTTATCAAAGAAGATACTGGTGATACCGTAAGGGGAAGAGATAACAATAAGATAATTATTGAATACGTTTTATCTTTCGTCAAATCAGCATCAAATAATAAAACCACTGAAAAGTGCCCTAATTGCGGTGCCCCTGTCGATATTGTCTCTTCGGCTACTTGTCCTTATTGTGATAGTACTTTAGTAAAAGAATCGAGCGATTACGTTATGAGTAAAAAGACCAATGTCGGTCAGTCGCTAGAAAGGTAGGAGAACTCCCAAGATGAATGAATTTAATGAAGCCATGTTTAAGACGAAAGTCGATAATATCTTTGTCAAATTATATACCGCTATTATGAAAGGAAATTTAGAAGAAGTAAGTCACTTTATCAGTGATGATGTCCGCGAAAAATTTTCTAGTTATCTTTCCACTCTAAACAGTAAAAACGAGCGGCAGATGTATGATGAATTAAATGTCAAAAATACCACTATTCTAAATCGTTATACTGAAGATGATAAAGAAATCGTCGAAGTCGAATTAATATCTCGCTATATGGATTATATTATCGATAAAGATACAGGAAAATTAATTACTGGTGATGACACGAGAAGAGTTGAGAAAAGAAATATCTTAATTTTTGAAAAAAAAATAAATACCAAAGATTTATCTCTTGTCAGGAAATGCCCTGGCTGTGGTGCTAGTATAAGTGTCAATACATCTGGAAAGTGCGAATATTGTGGAAGTATTTTCAATTTAGAAGATTACGACTATATTTTAGTATCAATTACTACTAACTAAGTTTAAAATTACCCCAAAATATGATAAAATAAAAATATAAATTAAAGGAGGAAAAATTATGGGATTAATTAAAGCATTAACTTCTAGTACTTCATCAGTATTAGGAGACGAATTTAAAGAATATGTAACTTGTCCTACAATGGGCCAGGATGTTCTCGTTCAAAGAGGCGAAGTACATCATGGTAAGGGAAATAAGAACCCTTCCGAAGGTATTATAACAAACGGAAGCGCTATTGTTGTACCGGAAAGTACTGCAATGATGATTGTCGAAAACGGTAAGATACTTGAATTTTCAGCTGAAGCCGGTACCTATACTTTCGATAGCGGTTCTGAACCAAGTATTTTCTATGGTGGATTTGGTAAAGGATTAAAAGAAAGTATCAAAAAAATCGGAAGTCGTACCACTTTTGGAGGTCAGACAGCTAAAGATCAAAGAGTATACTATGTCAATTTGTTAGCTTTAACTGGCAATAAATTTGGTTCTCCCCAGCCTAAGAAAATAACTGACGATAAGTATGGAATGCTCGAAGTAACTTTCTTTGGAGAATATGCTATCAAAGTTGATGATCCGGCTATTTTAATTACTAATGTTATAGGTTCCAATGCTCAAGATACCGTTTTATTCTCTGACCTTCTAGAAGATCAGTTTAAAACAAAGTTTGTCGAAAAGCTAACTCAAGCAATAACCGTTGTTATGCGAAAACATAAAATACCATTTGGAGATATCGGTATGTATGGAACTGATATTTCCAATGAAATGAATAATTTATTAGATAATGATTTAGTATCGAAGTATGGAATAAAAATATCTGATGTTGCTATTGCCGACATTAATCTTACTGATGAGTCGATGAAGAGAGTATCAAAGATTGATGATGCTACTATCTTTTCTGATAGCAAATTACAAAGTGGCCTTATGGCAAACGCCAGTGCTGAAGCTCTCCAAAATGCTTCCTCTAATCCTAATGGTTCAATGATGGGATTTATGGGAATGAATATGGCAAATAATGCTGGAAGTACGATGATGGGAGCCGTAAATCAAAATGCTTCGAATAGTTCTGAAACCAAGGAAGAAAGAGTAGTACCTGAACCAGGTAGCCTATTCAAAAAAGAAGAAGAAAGTAATGAGAAAGAACCACAGGAAGAAGAGACTCCACAAAATAAGCCAAATAACAGTAGTCCAAAATTCTGTCCTGAATGCGGTTCTCCTACTAGTGGAGGAAATTTCTGTACCAATTGCGGACATAAATTAAAATAAAAAATATTCCCAAAGTAGAAAGTAGATAACTAAAAAATAAATTAGTTATCTATTTTTTAATATATCATGTATAATATATATGAGAGGTGAAATAATGACTGATTTAGAAATAGTAAGAAGTATAAAACCAAAAAATATAAAAGAAGTAGCAAGTAAGATAGGAATTGAAAAAAATATCGAAGAGTATGGCAAATATAAAGCCAAAGTATCTTTAAGTCTCTTACAAAAAGACAAGAAAAATAGCAAATTAGTATTAGTTACCGCTATTAACCCAACTCCAATGGGAGAGGGCAAGACAACTGTTTCCATATCACTATCTGATGCCTTAAACAAGCTCGGTAAAAAAAGCATCCTTGCTCTTCGCGAACCATCTTTAGGACCCGTTTTTGGTATTAAAGGTGGAGCAACCGGTGGTGGATATGCCGAAGTAATTCCCATGGAAGATATTAACCTTCATTTTAATGGTGACTTTCATGCCATAACATCCGCTAATAATTTACTAGCATCTGCTATAGATAACCATATCTATCAGGGAAATGAATTAAATATATCGCAAGTAACTTTCAAAAGATGCCTAGATTTAAACGATCGTCAGTTAAGAACTATCAATACCGGTCTATCTAACGAAACAAATATTGTTCCTCGCTTAGATGGCTTCGATATAACAGCGGCTTCAGAAATAATGGCTATTCTTTGCCTCAGTAGCGATTTAGAAGACTTAAAGAGAAGGTTAGGAAATATTTTAATTGGCTACGATAAAGATGGAAAAGAAGTAACCGCTTCTGACCTAAAAGTAAATGGTTCGATGGCTGTTCTATTAAAAGAGGCCATTAAGCCTAATCTCGTTCAGACATTAGAAGGAAATCCTGCTCTCATCCATGGCGGCCCATTTGCCAATATCGCTCATGGCTGTAATAGTGTTATAGCCACTAATATCGCTATGAAACTGGGAAATTATACCATTACCGAAGCTGGCTTTGGAGCCGATTTAGGAGCGGAAAAATTTCTCGATATCAAATGTCGTAAAGAAAAAATTACCCCTTCCGTCGTCGTTTTAGTAGCTACTATTAGGTCCCTAAAATATCATGGAGGAATGCCGAGAGAAGATATAACTACCGAAAATTTAGATTATCTTGAAAAAGGATTAGATAATCTCTATCGTCATTACCATAACTTAACTGATGTATATGGTTTAAATGTAGTAGTGGCAATCAACAAATTTAGTACTGATACCGAAAGAGAAATAACTTATTTATCAAATAAATTGTCCGAAAAAAATATTATCTTTTCCGTAACTGAAGGTTATTCTAAAGGTAGTAACGGAAGCCTAGACTTAGCCAAAAAAGTAATAGCTTTATCAGATAATAAAACCAATTTTTCATATTCATATGATTTAGAAGATGACATTAAAACAAAAATATATAAAGTAGCAACCAAAATATATGGTGCTACTGATGTCGAGTATTCCCTATCAGCAATAGAAAAAATAGTTAAATTAGAGAAAGATGGATATGGTAATCTTCCTATATGCATTGCTAAAACCCAGTATTCACTATCTGATGATCCAACTAATTTAAAATGTGATAATACTTATACGATCCATGTCAAAGATATCATTTTAAAGAAAGGTGCCGAGTTTATAGTTGTTCTTACCGGTAAGATTATGACTATGCCTGGACTTCCTAAAAATCCTAATTATGAAAAAATAGACATTGTCGATAATCAAATTGAAGGAATATTCTAATTTAAACATACCTAATATAATAAATAATTAAAAAATAATAATTTCCAAAACTTGTCGATTTTTATAAGTATTGGAAATTTTTTTCCAAAACTTGACAATCATTTTAAATAAATATATAATTTAATTGAGAGGTGAAATCATGATTGAAAGAACTGAATATCTTGATGAATTAAAAAGATGGAAAGATAAAGATTTAATTAAAGTTGTTACTGGCATAAGAAGATGTGGCAAATCGACATTATTTGAATTATTTATTGATTACTTAAAAAAAAATAACATTGCTAACAATCAGATAATAAAAATTAATTTTGAAGATATCGATTTTCATTTTGATAACTATAAAGAATTATATAATTACATAACCAAAAAAATAGATTCTAAAAAGCAATATTATATATTTTTGGATGAAGTTCAAAATGTTCCCGAATTTCAAAGAGTTGTCGACAGTTTATATATAAAGAAAAATGTTGATGTTTACATAACTGGTTCCAATGCATATTTATTATCAGGAGAACTTGCGACACTTTTATCGGGAAGATATGTAGAAATAAAAATGCTTCCCTTATCATTTAAAGAATACATATCTATTTTTGATGATAATAATTATCAAAAATTATTTCTCGAATATATGAAAAATGGTGGTATGCCGGGAAATATAGCCATAATGAAAACTAATTATAACGATATAGATAAGTATCTTGATGGTATCTTTTCGACAGTTGTATATAAAGATATAATGGCTAGAAATAACATAACTGATAAGATGTTATTAGATAGTATTGTAAAGTTTATATTTGATAATATAGGAAATCCAATATCGACTAAAAAAATAAGTGATACATTAACTAGCAAAGGATTACCAACGAGCAATCATACTGTTGAAAACTATATAGCATCATTTATTGAGAGCTATTTAATATATAAAGCTGAAAGATTTGATGTCAAAGGAAAAAATTTATTAGCTAGAGATTATAAATATTATGTTGTTGACACAGGACTTCGAAGTTATTTGCTAGGAAAAAAAGCCGATAGTGATATGGGACATATATTAGAAAATATCGTCTATTTAGAACTATTGCGAAGAGGATACAAAGTATATGTTGGAAAAATTGATGATGTTGAAATTGATTTTGTTGCCGAAAATAGAGACGGATTAAAGTATTACCAAGTTGCTCTTACTGTTCGAGATGAAAAAGTTTTAGAAAGAGAATTGAAACCATTGCAAAAAACAAAAGACCATTATCCTAAGTATTTATTAACATTAGATATGGACTTAGAAGCTGACTATAATGGCATAACAAAGATGAATGTTGTCGATTGGTTATTAAAAAAATGATAATACTTACACGATACTATGGTAAAATACTACTATCGAAAGAAGGAAGAAGTAAATGAAAGTAGGAATATGTTCTTTAGGATGTAAAGTAAATATATACGAATCAGAAGTCGTAACTGAATTATTAAAAAACAGTGGTTATGAAATAGTCCCCTTTGAAGAAAAAGCCGATATTTATATTATAAACACTTGTTCTGTAACTAATGAGAGTGATAAAAAATCTCGTAAGATGATAAACCGAGCCAAAAACAATAATAGAGATGCCATAATTGTCGTTATGGGCTGCTATAGTCAGGTTAACTCCGATAATATTGAAGCCGATATTGTCCTTGGAAATAAAGATAAATCAAAAATAGTAGAATTAATTAGAGAATACCAAAAGAAAAAAGAACATCAAAAAATAATTTATGATCTATCTAAAGTCGAATTCGAAAAGATGGAAATAACGAAATTTGCAAGTCACACGAGGGGATTTGTCAAAATCCAAGACGGTTGCAATGCCTTCTGTTCTTACTGCATAATTCCCTATGTTCGAGGTGGTGTTCGAAGTAAGAAGAAAGAGGATGTCATTTCCGAAGTCAGTAGACTAGTCGAAGATGGCTATAAAGAGATTGTCTTAACGGGAATTCATACAGGAAGATACGGTATTGATATCGGAACTAGTCTCGAAGAATTACTCGAAGAATTAGTAAATATTCCAAATATTTATCGTCTTCGCCTTTCATCTATTGAAATCAATGAAATTACTCCCAAGATAATCGCTTTATTAAAAAATAACAAAGTCATGGCTAAACACTTACATGTACCCATTCAGTCGGGAAGTAGTAAAATATTAAAATTGATGAATCGAAGATATAATAAAGAAGAATTTTTAGATATGGTAAATAATTTAAAACAAATAGAAGATATTTCTTTGACGACTGATTTAATTGTTGGCTTTCCAAATGAAACTGAAGAAGATTTTAATGAGACTATTGATACCTTAAATAAAATAAATTTCACTAAGATTCATACTTTTCCATATTCGCGAAGAAAAGGAACACTCGCTGATAAAATGGATAATCAAGTGCCATCAGAAATAAAGAAAGAAAGAGCCCATAAAATCATTGAACTATCTAATAAGTCAGAGAATAAATACTATCAAAGCAAAATAGGTAAAGTATATGATGGTGTCGTCGAAATACATAAAAACGGAGAAACTATCGTTCACACAACTAACTTTATTCCTATAATTATCGAAGACACTGATGTCATCAATAATGAAATTGTCAGTGTCAAAATAACTGAAGTACGTGGACTAAAAGTATATGGAAAAATAGTAAGAGGAGATTAGACTAATCTCCTTTTACTGTATGTTAACATAACATTAAATAATCCATGAATGTGGAAAATTATGGGTTAGTGTAGAATAAGTGTGGAGATTTAACTCCTAAAAAATAAGATTTATAATATAATTAAATTTTATAA
Organism: uncultured Bacilli bacterium; assembly: GCA_947625625.1. Classification (GTDB taxonomy): domain Bacteria; phylum Bacillota_I; class Bacilli_A; order RF39; family UBA660; genus CAG-302. Next base: position 7 of record CANQPC010000024.1, on the reverse strand, counting down.
TGTAAAG
>CANQPC010000023.1 GCA_947625625.1 uncultured Bacilli bacterium | reverse complement strand
AAGATGTTTTTTGTAAAAAAAATAAGTATTTATAATACTTCAGGGGATATTTTTAACTTACAAGTGACAAACTAGGGATTACGGAGATTGAGGACTCTTCTAATACAGCGGAAAAAGTAGTAATTATTATTTTAATAATACTTGTTGTTCTAGGTCTTTTATATCTTATTTTTAAGAAAGATGATGAAGATGATAATAAGTCTCTAGAGAATGGGCTAAAGAAAACAAATAATAATAAACAGTCTTCAAACAAGAAGAAAAAATAAAGAGAAAGATAAAAAAATCTTTCTTTTTTTTGGCTTTTTTGGTATAATGAAATAGATAATAGGGAAGGTAGGTATTCTATGAATAGGAAGGGTCAGACATTAGTAGAATTTATTCTTATTTTACCTTTGTTTATTATTATTTTGTTTATTATTGTCGACTTTGGAATGATTGCTAGTAAAAAAAATGAATTAGATAATGAGAGTGTCGATATTGCTATGATGGTGAAGAATGGAAAAGGTATCGAAGAAATTCGCAATTTATATCCAAACTTAAATATTGAAATAAATAGTGATAGGGAATATAGAAAAATTTTAATTAGTTACGATATGGATGTTATAACACCTGGACTTAATCTTATTTTAGGAGATCCATATAAAATTGAAATTGAGAGGGTAATTGCAAATGATGAAGCTGAATAATAAAGGGCAAACTTTAGTTATGTTTGTAATACTTATTCCGATAATTTTAATGGTTATTGTTCTTGTATATGATTTGGGTAATGCTTTATATGAGAAAGAAAGACTTGATAATACTAGTTATTTGGTTATAGATTATGGACTTGATAATATCTCGGAAGTAGATGAAAATAAACTTATTTCTTTAATTCAAGAGAATAGTAATGATTTAAGTTCAATTAAAGTACTAGTAGATAAATCGACAAATTCTATTACGATAAGATTAGCCAAAAGAATTAGTGGTACTTTGGGATTTGATTTAATTGAAATTAAGTCTAACTACATGGGAAGTTATAATGATAATAAGAAGATAATAGATAGGGTTGGTGATTAACTATGGCAGGAAAAGTAGTTAGTATTACTTCTGTTAAAGGTGGAGTTGGAAAGACGACGCTCCTTCTTAATCTAGCGGGTATTTATTGTACTTTAAATAAGAGAGTTTTAATTATTGACTTTGATTTGTATTCGGGAGGAGTAGCGACACTTCTAGATGTTAAAAATAAAAAAGATATTTATATGATGATCGACAGTATGGGTAATAATAGATTTACTGAACTTAAAGATTACGTCACTGTCTACAATAAGAATATAGATGTCTTAGCTTCTCCTAAAGATCCTAGAGATGCATCAAAAGTTGACAGTAAGTTTATTCCTATTATTTTTGATGTTGCGAAGAAAGAATATGATGTCATTTTAGTTGATACTTCGCATATTTTAGATGAAATTAATTTAACTATTTTGGATTATTCGTATATGTCTCTATTTGTTATAACTAATGATTTAGTAGATTTAAAAAATATGAGAAGTTTGATGAGTATATTTAAAGATACGAATAAGAATAATTATTTAACTGTTTTGAATAATTCACGAGATACGGGAAAAGATTATTTGAGTTTGTATGATATTAGAAATATAACGGGTGTCAATATCGATTATACGATATCAAAGAATTATTATATTAAAAATGTAGATAAATTTGTTATGGATGGAGAGATACTTACTTTAAATAAGAAAGTAAATACTTTTCATCAGAGAGATGTCGATATTATGCAAAAGATGGCTCTCGATTTGATTGATGATAGGCACAGTAAGGAGGAAAGATAAGATGATTAAACAAAGTCTTACGGAAGCTTTCGACGTTAAGCAAAAAAAGATTTCTCCTAGTGCTATTATAAATGATTATGAAATTTTTTCTGATAAGAAGTTACTAGATGAACTGAGAATAAAAATTGTACAGAATTTAATCGAAGAAAATATTCCTGATGATAAGCTTTTGGATGATTATATAAATAACGAAATCGATCAGACTTTAGTTGGGTATGATTTAAGTAATTTGGAAAGAAATCATGTATTTAATCTTATTCAAAATGAAATAACTGGTTTTGGTCCTATTACACCTTTATTAAAAGATGATTCGATTACGGAGATAATGGTTAATGCTCCTAATGAGGTTTATGTAGAAATAGACGGTAAGGTTGTCAAAGATGAAACGATTTCTTTTATTAATGATAAGCATATTATGAGGACAATTCAGAGAATAGTTCAACCTCTTGGAAGAACTATTGATGCCGCTAATCCAATGGTCGATGCACGACTTAGAGATGGTTCGAGACTTAATGCTATCGTACCTCCTTTGAGTTTAAAAGGACCTGTTTTGACGATTAGAAAATTTAATAAAAACTTGGAGTCAATTGATGATTTGCTTAGAAAAGGAACTTTGACAGTTAATATGGCAAGGTTTTTGGAAGCTGCTACTCAAGCAAAACTTAATATTATTATATCTGGTGGTACTGGTACTGGTAAAACGACACTTCTTAATGTTTTATCGAGTTTCTTGGGTGATGATGAAAGAATTATTACGATAGAGGATGCAGCGGAACTTAAACTTAATCAGAAACATGTTATTTCTTTGGAGACGAGACTTACTAATTATGAGGGAGAAGGGGAAGTTACGATACGTGACTTGGTAAGAAATTCTCTTCGTATGCGACCTGATAGAATAATAGTAGGAGAAGTTAGAGGTAAAGAAGCCTTCGATATGATGCAAGCAATGAATACAGGACATGAAGGTTCTATTACGACACTACATGCTAATAGTCCTATTGATGCTCTAAATAGATTAGAGACAATGATTCTTATGAATGAAATGGAAATACCTGTTTCCGCTATTAGGGGGTATATTGAAAATGCTATCGATATTATTATTCAGATTGATAGATTATCTGATGGTAAGAGAAAGATTACTTCAATATGTGAAGTAGTGGGAATGAAAAATGAGGAAATTGAGGTTAGAGAGATATTTTCATTTAAACAAAAAGGTGTCATGGATGATGGCTCGGTAATTGGGGAATTTGGATTATATAAGAGAAAACCTCTCGTATACGATAGAATTATTCATAAGGGATTTGATATTAAAGATATTTTTGAGTAATAAAAAAAGAAAGGGATGATAATATGCCAATAAATATTATATTGCAGATAATTGTTTTGATATTTTTATTTGTTATTATTATCATGCTTTTAAGAAAGAGTATTTCACTAAGAAAAGAGAAACGTATTAGTTATTATGCGTTGGATTCTTTAACAGATAATGAGAGGTCTATTTCTGATAAGATTTTTCAAAGATATTTGGCTTTTATTAAAAAGATGCGACGTAAGATGAATAAGAATAAATACTTTAAGAAAAAGGCAAAGAAATATGAAAAGTATATTAAATATAAGTACCGAGATATTTTTGAGGCAATAGATTTTATTACAAATAAGATAGTAATAAGTTTGATATTTACTTTATTGGCTATTTTTTCACAGATAATTGTGAATGCTAAAATTAATGTAATGGGAATAATTATTAATTTTATTATTGGTTATTATTTATTAGATATTTATTTGTTTACTCAATACCGAAGACAAATGAAAGCGATCGAGAATGATCTTTTGCGCGCTATAATTATTATGAATAATGCTTTTAAATCAGGAAAGAGTACTCTTCAAGCTCTAGAGATTGCTTCTTTAGAACTTCCAGAACCAATATGTGATGAATTTAAGAAAATGTATTTTGATATGAAATATGGTTTATCAGTCGATACGGTTTTTGATAGGTTTGCCAAAAGAGTTAACTTGGAAGAAGCGGTATACTTGTCTTCATCACTTATGATTTTAGATAAGACAGGTGGAAATATAATTGAAGTATTTTCTTCTATCGAGAAGACATTATTTGATAAGAAGAAACTTGATGAAGAGCTTAAAAATATAACTGCTAGTTCGAATATGATCGTTAAGATACTATTTGTCGTACCTTTTGTTTTTATTGGTATTATATATATTTTAAATCCGAAATATTTTGAACCGCTATTTGAGTCTCCAATTGGTTATATATTAATTAGTATAGCTATTTTGATGTTTATTATTTATATTATTCTACTTAGAAAAATTATGAAAATCGAGGTGTAAAGATGAAAGATAAAGATAATTTACTTTTAGAGAATCTTTTTAATAAAAATAAGTTGATGTTAGTGGAAAAGAAGATTAATTTACTAGGTAGAAGTTGTAAATTTGATGCTGTTACTTTTCTCAGTCTTAAAGTGATAACTTCAATAATTGTCTTTATAGTAGTACTTATGTCTTTTAAGTATGGTTATATTTTATCGATAGTAGCGGTTATTATCTACTATTATCTGTTTGAAAAGATATTACTTGATGATAAAATAAAGAAGAGAACACAAAAATTAAATAATGAAGCGATATATTTTTTTGAGGTGTTAACTCTTTCTCTTCAAACGGGAAGAAATTTAAAAGAGGCTATCGAAATATCTACGAATAGTGTCGATTCAGAGCTTTCAAATGAGTTTAAAAAGGTTATTAAGGAGACTAAATTTGGTAAAAGTCTTACGGAAAGTCTTACAGATATGCAAAAGAATATTCCTTCTGATGCGATAAATAATATTATTCTTACTTTAACAGAAGCTAATATATATGGAAGTAGTATAATAAATACAATGTATAATCAAGTGGACTATTTGAGGGAAAAGAGAAGGCTCGAAGCGAAAGCGGCTATTTCTAAGATACCTACGAAAATTAGTATTATTTCAGTATTTTTCTTTATACCTTTGATATTAATTATTATTTTGGGACCTGCGATTATAAATTATCTGGGTTAAAATGTCATGTAATTATTGTCAAAGGAATAAAATAGTAGTATTATAATAAGTGATTTGGAGGGAAATTATGAGTTTGGTTGTTTATAATACAATTACAAGAAAAAAGGAAGTATTCGAGAGCATTGAAAAAGGTAAAGTGGGTATGTATGTATGTGGACCAACAGTATATGGTTATCCTCATTTAGGTCATGCTAAGAGTTATGTTACTTTTGATGTTATTTATAGATATCTTATGTATATTGGTTATAAAGTAAAATATGTGCAGAATATTACTGATGTAGGGCATTTACTTGGAGACTCTGATAGTGGTGAAGATAAAATTGCTAAACAGGCAAAGGCTGAGATGATCGATCCTTATGAAGTGGCTTACAAGTATGAGAGTATTTATTTTGATTGTATGAGAAAATTAAATGTTAAAAGGCCTAGTATAAGTGCTAGAGCGACAGGACATATAATCGAAATTATCGATATGATAGAAAAACTTATTAATAAAGGTTACGCTTATGTTACGAAAGATGGTAATGTTTATTACCGAGTAAGTAAATTTAAGAAATATGGTTCTCTTTCGAAGAGAACAGTGGATGAGGCAGTAAGTGGAAAGAGAATAGAGGCTTCTTCAGATAAAGAAAATCCAGAAGATTTTGCTCTATGGAAAAGGGCTGAAGATAATCATTTGATGAAATGGCCTTCTCCTTGGGGAGATGGATATCCTGGATGGCATATTGAATGTTCTGTAATGAGTAAAAAATATTTGGGTTCTTTCTTTGATATTCATGGCGGTGGAATGGATAATATTTTTCCACATCATGAATGCGAAGTAGCTCAGTCAGAAATTGCTAATGATTCACCTTTTGTTAAATATTTTATACATAATAATTTGATTACTGTCAGCGGTCAGAAAATGGGAAAGTCACTTGGTAATTTTATGACACTTCCCGATTTATTTAAGGATTATGATCCAATGGTAGTAAGATTATACATACTATTAAATCATTATCGTAGACCGACAGACTTTAGTACCGACGGTTTAAATGAAGCTAAAAAGATGTACGAAAAGATTACTACTTCGGTCAGTTTACTACGTAAAGAAGTGGAAAAACTTGAGTTTACAACAATGGAGTTAGTTCCAGAAGTTCAGGAGCTTAAGGAGAAGTTTTTGGCCGCTATGGACGACGACTTTAATACGGGTCTTTCAATTAGTTACTTATATGAAGCTCAAAAATTAATTAATAAGACGATTACGGGTGATAAAAAGCCAAGTATGTTGCTTGCTTTAGATAATTTTATTAAAGACTGTGGAGAAGAGATACTTGGTCTTAACTTTAAAAATAATAATGATTCTAAGGAAGAAGAATTAATAGAAATTATAAATGATATAAGAAAGAAATACCGTGAAGAGAAGAATTATAAAGAAGCTGATATTCTTAGAGATAAATTAAAAAATATTGGAATCAGTGTCAGCGATAGATAATAACACTGGTATTTGTTATATTTAGTTTAGCTATAAAAATAAAATATATAATACAAGGAGGTAGAGAATATGTCAGGACATAGTAAATGGTCGACAATAAAGAGAAAAAAAGGGGCAATTGACAGCGAGAGAAGTAAAATTTTTCAAAAATTAGCTAAGGAACTTTATGTAGCCGCTAAAGGGGGAGATCCTAATCCTGAGAATAATCCTTCACTTAGAATGGTTATTGAAAAAGCTAAAGCAGAAAATATGCCAAAAACTAATATTGAATCCGCTATTAACAAAGCGAAGAATAGAGGAAATGACGAGAATTATGAGGCAGTAAGATACGAGGGTTATGGTCCTTCGGGAATAGCTATTATGATCGACTGTCTTACCGATAACAAGAATAGGACTGCTAGTTTTGTTCGTAGTACTTTGACAAAGAGAGGCGGTAATTTAGGAACTGATGGTTCGGTAAGTTACTTATTTGAAAGAAAAGGTGTCATTGTATTAGAAAAAGAATATGATGAAGATAAGCTTATGGAAGATGCATTAAACTTTGATATTTTGGATTTGGTAACGGAAGATGATAGCTATATTATTTATACTGATCCTAATAAATTTATCGAAGTTAAAGATGGTCTTACTAATTTGGGATACGATAAGTTTATAGTCAGTGAAGTAACTTTTGTTCCAAATAATTATATTGCGTTAGGTGACGAAGAAGCAGAGAAAGTAAATAATCTTATCGATGCTTTGAACGATTTGGATGACGTTCAATCGGTTTATCATAATATGGAAATGTAACAAGATATATTATAATTAGAGAGTAAAATAACTTTTAATTTACGGTTTAATTTTACTCTTTTTTTTGTATCGAAAAAAATATTGATATTAATTAAAAAATATGGTATTATATTAATGATAGATAATAGTAAGAGGTGATAATATGCAATTTAGAAAATTAATTTTTGTATTAACTATCACAACTACTGTTATTTTTGGTCTTTTAATGGGGAGCTCTTATGCTTACTATGTTTCAAGTGATGGAACGACACTTAATGTAACAACGGGAAGTTTTGATGGTGGACTAGCGATTGTCTTTAATCAAAATGAGTATATAAATACTGTTACTGGGGTTCCAATATTAGCTTCTGATGTCGAAAGTCTTGCTAGTAAGACAGTGTTTACATTAGCTCCAGATAAAACTATTTTGGATGGTTATGATGTCTCTATTAATGTTAATTTAGTAGATATCGAAATAGATGATGAACTTAAAACTGATGATTTTAAATTTAAATTAATGTGTGATGGTACTAATTTAGAGTCGAAAACTGGGTCTGATGTAGGAGATAAGACAAGTCTTTTAATGGGAACTTTAAGTACTGAAGATGGAAATTTTTCGACAACTAAACTTACTACTTGTAACCTTTATGTATGGCTCGAAGAGAGTGGCGCTGATCAGAATGAATTAATGAATAGACATTTTTCAGGATTAGTTAAAATTGAAACTGCTTTTAGGAAATAGTGAGGTAAATTATGTCTAATAAAAAATATACATTTATGTTAATTTTAGCGGTCGTTTTAGGAAGTATTTTAGTAGCGGGTGGTACTTATGCTTTTTTAGTTGCCAGTACTTCCGCAAAAGAGACTGCCGCTAATAGTGGTAAACTTGATGTCGATTATACCATTACCGATAATATTACAGGTTCGCTTTTGCCTTCGACTGTTAGAGATAAAGGATTAAAAACTATTGCTACAGCTAAATTGGGAGAAGGTAGTGTTCCAGCTTCTTTTAATATATATGTTACTCCGACAGTAATAGATGGACTTGATGTTGCAGCACTGAAGTGGGAAGTTGAGGGAACATCTGGTGGAAAAAAAGTTTATACTAATAATGGTACTTTTGAAGGAGCAACTAAGGGGGAAAAGATTAAAATTGTCAATTCTTATGTTCTGACATCAACAGATACAACTTTTGATATATATATTTGGCTTGATGGTAGTTTAGTTACAGATGAACTTTTGGGATTAAGATTTGCGGCTTCGTTCTCGGCAGATTCAGTACCAATAACAGGAGCTTTTTAAGAAAGTAAACGTAAAGTTTATTTTCTTTCTTTTTTTTATATAATAGTGTATAATTATAATGGTGATAGCATGAATAAAGATAATATTATTGTATCAATTAAAAGTATAAAAGATATTGAAAAAATTACTGCTGATACGAAATATATTAATATTGCTATCGATAATGTAGATGAGGAAGTTATTAATTATTTTTATTTATACGGGCAGGAATTTTATTATAGTGATATGATAAAAGATAGAAGAGGATATACATATATAGATTATGATAATTTTAAGGCTTCCGAAGATAAAATACAAAGTATTTTGAAAGAAGTTACTTCTCTTGAGGACAATTTGGAAAAAACTAGATATTTATATATTGCTCTCGGTAAAATAATCAGTTTAGATATTAATTTGATGGAAGATAAAAATGATAGTATATCTTTTGGAGAGACAAGTATTATAAATAATATATGGGGCGCTATGAAAGATGGTAAGGTTACTGATAATTCCTGTGCTAAATTATTTATGTATCTATGTTCGAGAGTTAAAATAAAAAGTGAATTTGTTTCTACTAATATAAGTGGACATATAGCGAATAGAGTTTATTTAGATGATAGTACCTTTTTAATAGTGGATTTATTTAATGATATTCACAATATTAAAGCAAATTTTATGACGGAACATTTTGATAATTATAATGATAATATTAGTGTAGATAAAAAAATAGGTTATATAAGAGATAATTATGCTAATTGTTATTTAGAAGCTATTTTGAAGAAATTTGGAGAAGTAAAGGGAGATATTCTCTATAAAATATTATCTACTACTGAAAAAGTTATCGAGTTAAATAAATTTATTCCTATCGAAATAGGTAGTATTTTTAAAGAGATATTTAGAAAGTATTACTCTAATTATGATATTAAAGTTAATAATTTATATATAAATAATGAAAATGATAAAAATCATTTTGTAATAATAAGTTATAAAGACGAAGTATATAGCTTTAATTATTGTAAGAAAAGGTTTGTTTTAATAGATATGCAAGATTTAAGAAATAATATTAAAAATAATATAATTGGAATTTACGATAATGAAAAATTTAAATTAGTAGAAAATGAGGTTAGTGTATGATGATTTTGTTAATTATATTTTTACTGATAGTATTAACTTTATGTTCTATCTTTGAATCTTCTTTTTCGGGACTTAATATAATACGAATAAAAAAAATGGCCGATGGAAATGATAAGAGGGCAAAGAGAGCTTATGAACTTAGTAATAATTATTCGGAAACAGTTTCGACTATTTTAATTGTCAACTGTATAGCTAGTGTCTTTGTATCTTCACTTACAGCATATTATTTTTCATCAATATATGGAGAAGAGTATCTTGGACTCGTCACTACTATTTTAACTGTTATTGTTCTTATATTTACGGAAGTTACTCCTAAAATATTGGGAAGAGAGTACTCGGAATATTTTGCTTTAAAACTTAGCTTTCTTCTTAAAATTTTAGTTGTTATTTTATCTCCTCTCAATAAGGTAATAAGTTTTTTTGAGAGAAAAATTAAAAATAGTCATAAGGTGACCGCTACTAAAGATGAACTTGTCGAAATAGTTAAGACTATTAAAGATGAGGGAGTAATCGAAGAGAAAGAGAGCATTTTTATTCAGAAAGCGGTACTACTAAAGAAGATGAAGGCTCAAAATGTAATGATTATTAAAGATAATGTATCTTATCTATACGATACTGATTCTTCAACAAAAGTTAAAGAGTGTGTATTTAGAGATAATCATGATAGAATACCTATTATTTCAAAAGATGGTAAAGCAGTGGGAATTTTATATGAAGTAGATTTACTAGATGAAATATTGAATAATGAGACGATTAGTATAAAGAAAGCTATGAAAGAACCAATATGTGTGAGTAGAAATACTAATTTAGCTTCATGTTTGGAGTTACTTCACTCGGTAAAAAATCATATGGCACTCGTTACTGATAAGGAAAATAATTTTCTTGGAATAGTTACAATCGAAGATATTATTAATGAACTTATGAAGTCATAGACTTCTTTTCTTTTTTTTGCTATAATGAATTTGTGGTGAAAAATGATAGTAAAAATAGATAAGTTATCTCATGATTTAAGAGGTATTTGTAAGGTAGATGATAAAGTAACTTTTATAAGTGGTGTTCTTCCTGAAGAGATAGTAGATGTTACTTTATTTAATAAAAATAAAAAAATTAATGAGGGTTATGTTAAAAAAATTATAAAGTCCAGTAATGATAGAACTCTATCTCCTTGTAAATATGCTAATGAATGTGGAGGATGTGGAATATCTTATATTGAATATCAAAAGGGTTTAGAATATAAGAGAATGGCTACTATCGATATATTAAAGAAATATGCTAATTTATCAGTTAATCCGAATATTATAGGAAGTAATAATAATTATGGTTATAGGAATAAGATAAGTTTAAAGGTAGATAAGGGAGTGCTTTCTCTTATGAAAGAGAAGAGTAATAGTTTTGTAAATATTGATAAATGTCTTTTAGTTAATGATAAAATTAATAATGTTATTGAAATATTAAATAATAGTGATATTAATTTAGTATCGGAAGTAGTAATTAGGGGTATAGATGAAATTAGCGTAATGATAAAAGGGGAAATAGTGATAGATGATATTATTAAGAATTTATCTAGTTATGTAGATAGTATTATTTTAAATGGTAAAGTTATCTATGGTAATGAATATATTAAAATTAAGATTAAAAATTATATATATGCTGTTAATTATAATTCTTTTTTTCAAGTTAATGTCGATATGACAACTAAATTATACGATAAGATATTAGAGTATGCAGGAGAGGGAGAGACGTTACTTGACTTATACTGTGGAGCGGGAACAATAGGTATTTATTTAGCTAATAATTTTAAGAGGGTATATGGAGTAGAAATTAATAAAGATGCTATTGTGGGAGCTAATTTGAATAAGAAAATAAATAATGTCGATAATATTTGGTTTGAATGTAAAAAGGCTAATGAAATAAAAGATATTTCGGCTTCTGTTATAGTAGTGGATCCTCCGCGAAGTGGTTTAGATAAGAAGACAATAAATAATCTTTTAAATAGTAATTCGAAAAAGATAGTATATGTATCTTGTAATCCGATTACTTTAGCGAGAGATATTAAGTTATTGGAAGATAAATACACAGTAGAAGATATTACTCTTTTTGATATGTTTCCAAATACAAAGCACGTAGAAAGTGTATGTTTATTAAATTATAAATAAAGAGATGAGAATATGAGAAAAAAATTTAATATTAAATATATAGTGTTATTTATTTCTCTTTTTATATCATTATTTTTGATATTTAAAGTTTGTTTGTCTAGTAAGATAAGAATAGACGATATTTCCCATGATTTTGTAAGTAGTTATCTAGTTAATGATAATGTTACTTTAATTATGAAAATTATTACTAATTTAGGTAGTTCTTGGTTTCTTATTATGCTTACTATATTTGGTTTGATTTTAATAAAGAATAAGAAAATAGGTATTTTAATTAGTTCTAATTTGATTATGATAACGATTATTAATAATGTACTTAAGATAATATTTCAAAGAAATAGACCGCTCGATATGATTATATTTGAAGATGGTTATAGTTTTCCATCAGGGCATGCTATGGTTAGTTTGGCTTTCTATGGAATGCTTATATATTTGGTAAATAGATACGTAAATAAAAAGAGAACACGAATATTTTTGACGGTTATTTTATCTTTGGTGATAATTGGTATTGGCTTTAGTAGAATTTATTTTGGAGTTCATTATGTCAGTGATGTGTTATGTGGATTTTCGATATCGATTTGTTATTTAATTTTATTAATACCTTTAATTGATAAATATGTTACAAATGAGTAATATTTTGAAAAATAATATTGACTTCTTTCTTCTACTTAAATATAATAAATATTAAAAAAATAGAAGGAGGAATAATGAATTTTAAATTATTACCAGATAGTGAAAAACCGAGAGAAAGATTTATAAAATATGGAAAAGAAAATGTTTCTAATGAAGAATTAATTGAAATAATATTAAGAACAGGTAATAAAAAGTATGGAATAAAAGAAATTGCTTATAATATATTAGCTTCAGTTAATAATATTAATGAGCTTAAAGAGATGGAAATTACTGGTTTAGCAAAGATAAATGGTATGAGTAAGATAAAAGCTATCGAGTTAGCAGCGGCAATTGAGTTAGGAAGAAGAGTCTTTGAAGAAGAAGCTTATGAGGATTTAATTTATTTAACTAATCCTAGTTCGATTATCGATTATTTTCATAGATTATTTAGGGATGTAAAACAGGAACTATTTTATGTTTTGTATTTAGATAATCAGAAAAAGTATATCGATAAGAAGTTACTATTTAAAGGTACGGTTAATTTCTCGCTAGTACATCCGCGAGAGATATTTAAAAATGCTTATCTTTTATCTTCTTCTTATATAATATGTATTCATAATCATCCATCAGGAGATGCTAGTCCTAGTAATAATGATATCGAGCTTACTAAAAAATTAAAAAGTCTCGGTGATATACATGGCGTACCGATACTAGACCATATAATTATTGGAAGGAATAATTATTATAGTTTTTTTGAAGATAATAATATATTAAGTAAATAAAGTCTTTTATTTTAGTGGAAAATATTATATAATAAAGTGGATAGGAATGTGATAATATGTTAGGGAAAAGGAGAAAAAGTATACCTAAAAAGTATATTGTTATCGGTATAGTAGTTTTAATTATAGTGATACTTGTAATTTTTTCTTTTACTTTAAAAAATGATAGAAAACTTAATCCTTTCGAAAATGCTATTAAAGATGGAGTAGTATATGTGGAGAAAATTATTACTTATCCTTTTAAATATTTGATAAAGAATGCTTATGAATATAATGAGCTTAAAGATACTTCGAAAGATAATGATGTATTAGAGACTTCAATCGATAGAATTGATTCAATAGAGACAGAAAATATTGAATTAAGAAGGCAATTAGATGAATTAAAAGAAGAACTTTCTATCGATTATACATTAAGTGATTATGAATATTTGAATGCTACTGTCGTAAGTAGAAATGTCGGTTTTTGGTATAATACGGTAACTATCGATAAGGGAACTTACAATGGTATAGAAAAAGATATGGTAGTAATAAATGCTAAAGGACTTATCGGGAGAGTAATTAGAACATCGACGTTTACTTCGGAGGTTAGACTTATTACTACTAGTGATACAAATAATAAGATATCAGTTCATGTAAGTAATGGAGATACTAATTTGTATGGTCTTATAAGTAATTACAATTATGATGATAATTTACTCGAAGTAGAAGGAATTAGTAATACTAAAAGTGTCAATGTTGGAGACTTTGTCTATACTTCAGGACTTGGTGGTATATTTCCATCGGGAATTTTAATTGGGACGGTAACTAATATTACGACGGATTCTTACGATTTAGCAAAGATTATTAAAGTTACTCCAAGTGCTGATTTTACTGATATTAATTATGTTAGTGTCTTAAAAAGAAAGAGTGAAGAGGAATGATAATTGCTTTTATTTATTTACTTGTTTCTTTTATATTAGAAAATATTATGAGTAATATTTTTACGAGTACTCTTGCGAATGTTAGTTTTTTTACTACAATATATACAGTAGTTGCGATAACTGTTTTGTATCCTTTTTTTTCTAATTATAAAAAATATTATATATTAATAAGTATTTTTGCTATTTTATTTGATATTGTCTATACTGGTACTTTTTTTCTTAACTTGTTTATTTTTATTGTTATAAGTTTGGTGGTTAATTTGATGTATCATCTTTTATCAGAAAATGTTATCATGATAAATTTAATAAGTATGATAAGTATTTCTCTATATCATATTTTGTCTTTTATAATACTTAGTATTTCTAATTATGCTAATTATGATATAATGCTTTTGGTATCGATTATTTATCATAGTCTTATAATGACAGTGATATATACGAGTATAAGTTACTTGTTGCTTAGATTTTTATATAATAAATTTAATATAAGACAGGTCAAATAAAAAAATTTCTTATAAAAAGAAATTTGGTTCGTTATTATTTATGGTATTTAATTCTTGAGTTGATTCTTTTAGGGAATCTTCTTTTTTTGAGGAACTACTTTGGGAAGTAGATTTTGAAGTGGCAGTGTTTTGTTTACTGGTAGAAGAGTCAGTCTCATCTTTGAAGACAGATGCTATCTTTAGCATCGACTTCATGTTATTCATCATGGGGCCGACCTCTTTAACGATAGGGATTGCTTCTTTGACAACTCCGAGAGCTCGAGAGGTATTACCTAGTAGATTGGACCAATTTATACCTCTTAAGCCGGAAAAGATTCCTCCTCTTCCTCCTAAACCTAATAGTCCTCGTAGTCCGCTGGCTCTTGGGACCGCTGGTAAAACGGGAGATGCGATACTACGGCCGATAGTGGGGGCGATAGGCATTTGATAAGGTACGTTTGGCATCATAAATGGAACTCCATAATTATTTCCATACATTTTATAATACTCCTTCCTAAAATAATATATGAAAAATAAAAAAAAGTGTTAAAAAAGTAGACAATATATGTTATAATTATGTATAGGGTAGAGGAGAAAAGAATGGGGAAACAGATATGAATAATAATGTCAATAATGCAAGTTATAGAATGACTACTGGTAACGGGCAGAATAATAACTCTGTTAAACAAAAGACTAGATATAAATATATTGCTTATGATAAAGCTGGTAAGCAGGTTAAGGGTTATTTTGATGCTAATAGACAAATTGATGTCGAATCATTTCTAACTACCCAAGGTTATAAAATAGTAGAAATTAAACCGGTTAAAGTTAGTAAACTTTCTTCTTTACTAAAATTTGAAAATGAGATGAGATATAAAGATTTAGTTTTCTTTTTAACGCAATTATCTACTTATATTAAATCTGGTATACCTCTAACGGATTCAATAGCAATACTGGAAAATCAGACAAAGAGTAAAAAAAATAAACAGTTATTTGGAAGAATAGTATATGAACTTAATTCGGGGGCTCAATTTAGTGAAGCTCTTCAGAGACAGGGAAAAGTTTTTCCAAGACTACTTGTCAATATGCTTAAAACATCTGAACTTACAGGTAATTTAACCGAAGTGTTAGACGATATGGCAGCTTATTATAAAACGGCTGATTCTAATAGAAAGCAAATTATATCTGCTCTAACGTATCCGAGTGTCGTTCTTGTTATTGCCGTAGTTGTACTTACGTTTTTACTTATATTTATCGTACCTAAGTTTGAGGGAATATTTCAGCAACTAGGTTCTGAACTACCTTCAATTACGGTATTTCTAATTAATTTAAGTGGTTTCGTACAAAGAAATATAATAAAGATAATTCTAGTATTTGTCGCTCTTATAATTATTTTTATATCTCTATATCGAAATATAAGAAAATTTAAATATGGAGTACAATATGTTATCATGCATATACCAGTAATTAAAGATATTCTCATATATAATGAGGTTGTCATGTTTACGAAAACATTTTCTTCACTCATTAGACATGATGTATTTATTACTGACAGTATCGAAATGTTAGGTAATGTTACTAATAATGAAATATATAAAAAAATAATAAAAGAAGCTATTACTAATTTAAGTACTGGTGAAGGCTTAGCTAAGGCTTTCGAAAATAAATGGGCTTTTCCAAGAATAGCTTATGAAATGCTTTTAACGGGAGAGAAAACTGGTAGACTGGGAATGATGATGGAAAATGTTGCTAATTATTATGAAGAGGAACAGAAGAATCTCGTACAGAGACTTAAAAGTCTTATCGAACCAGTTATGATAATTATGCTAGCGGGTGTAGTTGGAGTTATTTTGCTGGCAATATTTATTCCAATGTTTAGTATGTATGGAGATATATTATGAATTATATGGAAATAATTATATATACCATAATATTTATATTTGGAAGTATAATGGGAAGTTTTCTCAATGTAGTAGCAATGAGACTTTCAAATAATGAATCGATAATATGGCCTGCGAGCCACTGCCATAACTGTACTCATAAACTTAGATGGTATGAACTTATACCTATTGTATCTTATATTATACAAGGTGGTAAAAGTAGATGCTGTAAAACGAAAATACCCGCTAGTTACATTGTCATAGAAATAGTTACAGGTGTCTTATACATGGTATCTTATCATTCTTTTGGCTTTAGTAGGGAATTTATAATTAGTTTAGTATTTATATCATCACTCATTACAATTATTGTAAGTGATATAGAATATATGATAATATTAGATGAAGTAATCGCGGTATCTTGTATAACAATTATTGTACTTAGTCTCATCTTCTTTGGATTAGAGAGGACCGCTGACAGTATAATAAGTGGAATATTTGCCTTTGTAACTATGTATATTATTAAGCTTATTGGCGATAAGATGTTTAAGAGAGATTCGATGGGGGGAGGAGATATTAAACTTATGTTCTTATTTGGACTAGTTATAGGTTATACTCTCTCTGTATGCAATATCTTTTTAGCAACATTTATTGCCTTTCCAGTAGCTATTTATATGTTAGTTAGAAGGAAAGATAATCTGATACCTTTTGGACCATTTTTAGCAATGGCGGCAATATTAATACATATATCGAAAGTTAATATATCTGACGTGTTAGAAATAATTAAAAATATATGAGGAGGAAAAGATAATGAAAAAGAAAATACCAGTAAAAACTTTTTATTTACTAGCGGTTATATCGATAGGATTAATTGGACTAGCTGCTGGCTCTACTTATGCAATGTTTACTGCTAGTGCGAAAATTAATAATCCGATATCTTTTACATTTAATCTTGCCGAAACTAGTGAAGTATTAGAAACTGTAACAGTATCTGTCGCTCCAGGAGATACTGAATATGTCGAATTAGAAGTTCATAATACAGTTACTAAAAAACTTAATTATGCTGCCTGGTATATGAGTAATAGCGAAGAAGTCGAAGTTTTAGCGGAAATAGCTCCCGGTCAGGCAATTACTAATACTGTAGGAACTATGGAAGCCGCTAGTAAAAGTACTTCAGACTTATATGTAGGTACTATGGGCGTCTACGTTACAAATAATGATACTAATGTTATTACTGTCAATCTTGGTATATCTGGTAGTGTCGGTCAAGTAGTTTTATCAGATAGAATGAAAATAATGCAAGTGGGAGTTATGAGTATGAGTACTCCTTATACAGATTTTATTTATTATCTTGGAGATGAAAATCCTACTTTAACTAGTATAGAATATCACGAAAGTGATGGTTCTACAAGCAATGAAAGTGCTTCTATTCCTCTCGAAGCTGATGAAATAATTTTAACACAATATATTGGTAGTTCTCCAAATGTCGATGTCCCCGATACTTACAAAGTTAATGGTAAAGAATATAAAGTTACAATACTTAGTTTTAATTCTTCCCATGGTGTTTTTTATAATAATACTGTTATAGAAAATGTATCTTTAGCTAAAAACATAAAAGCTATTGATGATGATTCAAATGAAAGCTTTGCTAGTATGTTTTCTAATTGTTCTAATTTAGTTAGTGTTACTTCTTTGCCTTCATCAGCGCTTTCTATGGTTCAAACGTTTAATAATTGTTCTAGATTAACAACAGTTTCTGAATTACCTAGTAATGTTACAAATATGACTGGTACTTTTCGTAGTTGCAGTAGTTTGGAAAACGTACCAAAATTACCAATTGGAGTGAAAAACTTATCACAGACTTTTGCGGATTGTAGTAGTTTGGTTAATCCTCCAGAAATTCCTGATACAGTACAAATGATGACTGGCACTTTTAATAAGTGTGTTAAATTGAAAACAGCTCCCAAGTTACCTAAATCGTTAGGAAGCGGTGGTTCAAGGAATGCAACAACTGCATTGTCTTCTACATTTTTGAATTGTTCGAGTTTAACACAGCCTCCAGCGGAAATACCTGAAGCTGTTACTGCTATGACAAGTACTTTTAAAGGATGTACTAATTTAGAGACAACTCCAGTAATATCTGATAATATTACAAGTATGAGTGGTACTTTTAATGGATGTACTAATTTAAAGACAGCCCCAGTAATACCAAGTAATGTGACTAATATGAATAGTACTTTTAATGACTGTACTAGTCTTACTGGAGATGTTACTATTAAATCAGCTAGTGTCAGCAATGCTGGTAATATATTTACAGGAACAAGTAAATCAATTACCGTATATGCTCCATCTGGGTCTACAACGTATACGACGCTAAGTGGTCTTACTACAACTAATGGTATGCCATCTAATGTTAAACTCGATACTCTTAAATATCATTTAATTGTAAACTATAAAGTAGGAACAAAAGTTACTAATTTATATGATGGATTAGTTGGTACAAGTACTTTTCTGTTCACAACTACTTTCCCTGAAGAATTTGTTTCGATAAATGATTATTATGATAACAGTTATTGTGAAAATGGAGCTTTTGTTATTATAAGTGCGATTGGCAATACTCCGGAAGTTCATATTCAGGGGATAACTAGTGATGAAACTTGTTATATTATTAAAAATTAGATTACTTTTGAAGTAATCTATTTTTATGATGTAAAAAAACTGTCTATTCGTTGAAAAATAAGGGGAAATATTATATAATAACTTGAGTTTGTCAGTTATAGAAAACGAAAACTCTCACAATTCCTTATAAATAAAGGGAAAAACGAGAGTTTTTTTCTTTAAAAAATGCTGCGTCTAATTCT
>CANQPC010000022.1 GCA_947625625.1 uncultured Bacilli bacterium | reverse complement strand
AAGAAAAAATCATTGTAAAGTCTTAATTTATAAGATTTTACAATGATAAAAAATTTAATTTATAATTTTAACCTGAGCACTACTTTACCCATTAAACTTATATAAAAAAATGATAAATAATTACCATTTTTCTATACATTTATTTTTCTACTAAAAGATTCGCAAGTTTCGTAACATAACCCGCTCCCAAAGTAAGAATAATATCACCTTTTTTTACATATTGACTTAAATAGAACTTAATATCATCATATTTACTTATATGAAATGCTTCTTTACCATATTTTTTAATTTCTTTAATAATATCTTCCTCTTTAATACCAAATTCATTTTTCTCTCTAGCAGCATAAATATCGGTAATAATAATATGGTCGAACAAAGATAATGCCTTTGCAAAATCTTTCTTATGCTTGTAGGCACGTGAATAAGTATGCGGTTCAAATATAACCCAAGAAGAATTAAACTTTTTACCAGTAATTGCCTTTCCTGTAGCATCAATTTCTGTTGGATGATGACCATAATCGTCGTATACTTTAGCCCCCATAAACTCTCCCTTATATTCAAGTCTTCTACTTGCACCAACATACTTCTTTAAACCAGTACATATCTTATCAAAAGATATACCATAACTAAAAGCAAATGCTATAACGGCAAGCGCATTGGAAACATTATGTTCTCCCGGTACAGATAATTCCACTTTCCCAATTCTTTCAAGATTATGAAGAACATAAAAACTGCCACATCCCTCGTTATTAAATTTAATATCAGTTGCCATATAATCAGCCGGTGATTTAATACCATAACTAATTACTTTAGCTTTAGTATGTTTATAAAGTTCCTTACTATTATCATCATCACTATTGATAACCAAATAACCATCACTTGGTAAATGACTTACATATTCATAAAATGATTTCTTTATATTATCTAAATTTTTAAAATAATCCAAATGATCATTATCAATATTCAATACAATTGCAGACTTTTGATGAAAATTAAGAAAACTATCGCAGTATTCACAAGCCTCTATTATAAAAGTATCACTTTTTCCTATCTTATAATTACCATTAATATTCTTAAGCACACTGCCAACCTGAATTGTCGGATCAATATCGGTCTCCAAAAATATACAAGATAACATTGAAGTCGTACTAGTTTTTCCATGCGTTCCCGATACTCCAATTGTATCAGAAAATAACTTAGTCATCTCGCCAAGGAATTCTCCTCTTTCCATCATTGGAATCTTTTTCTTTTTAGCTTCCATCATCTCTGGATTATCATCTTTAATAGCGGCAGTATACACAATAAAATCAATATCATCAGTAATATTCTTTCTATCTTGTGGAATAAGTACTTTTATCTTCTGCTCGGTAAGCTTCTTAGTCATTACCGATTCCTCTCTATCACTACCACTTACTTTATAACCCATATTAACGAGAATATCGGCAATTCCACTCATACTTATACCACCAATTCCCATCATATAAATATGTTTATCTTTATCTAAAAAGAATCTTTTATTATATTTTAAAATTTCCTCTTTAAATAATTTACCTCTCTCTTCGAAAGAAGGAAACTGGTCCCAAGAAGCACAAGCCGGACTCAAAAGAATAACATCACCTTCGAGCGAATTATCGTAAGCTACTGTAATCGCAGCAGTCAAATCAGAAACAACCACACATTTTATCGATAACTTATTACAAAAATCTAAAATTCTCTTTTTCGTTTCCCCATAAGCTACAACAAGCTTAACATTTTTCATATAATCTTCAAGTTCATCGAAAGAGTGTCCCCTGTCAGTACCACCCATTAAGAGAATCGTCGGCTTATCAAAACTAGAAAGTGCAATCTTTGTCGATTCGACATTCGTACTTTTTGAATCGTTGTATATCCATCTACCATTAATATTTCCAACAAATTCAAGTCTATGTTCGACACCACTAAAACTACTGATAGCTTCCTTTATAATTGTATCAGAAACATTACAAAATTTACATACTAAAATAGCACACATAATATTCTCATAATTATGTTCTCCCTTTAAGACAATCTTTCTCGTATCTAAATATTTATTTCCCTGATAGTATATATATCCCTTATCATAATAAATATCTTTCTTTTCATATTTAGAAAAATAATATTTTGTACTACTAATATCTTCAGTAAGTTCCTTTTCTTCATCATTATCAAAATTTATAATAGCTATATCATCTTTCGTATGATGCATAAATATTTTCTTTTTAATTTCTTTATATTTCTCATGACTATCATGAAAATCCGTATGACATTCATAAATATTTGTTAAAACTGATATATTTGTTTTAAAATCATACATATCACATAGTTGATGATCCGATATTTCCATAACTAAATAACTATCTTTTTTAATATCACGTACAAAATGTGAAAGAGGTGTTCCAATATTACCAGCCAAAGTAACTTTATCTCCATAAGCCCTTTTCATTATTTCATAAATTAAACTCACCGTTGTCGTTTTGCCATTTGATCCAGTAACTCCAATAATTTTAACTGATTTATCTAAATAATGATAAGCAACTTCAACTTCATTAACAACAGGTATTCTCATTTCCTTAGCTTTTAAAACACAAGGATGATTATATTTTATACCAGGATTTTTAACCATCATATCAAAAGAATCATCTAACATTTTTTCAGGTTTATCACTGACTTTAAAAGATACTCCCAAACTTTCCAATTCCTTTACTTGACTTTCATCCTGTTTTTTCATATCTGTAATAAAAACTTCATTATTTGAAGAAAGTAATTTTGCAACTTCGTATCCACTTCTTGCCATACCCAAAATAAATATTCTTTTATTTTCATACATATTCCCTATCACTCCAAACTAATTATATCATTTATCAAAAAATAAGTAAATTCCTTCTCTTAAATTGACTAAAATATCGACACTATGCTAAAATTATTATAGAGGTAGAATATGAAAAGTACAAAAGAGTTTATCTATTACTTTACACTAGGTGCAAAATTTATCTTAACAAATCACATTTTTCAAGGTATCATCTTTACTATAACCTTTTTCATTGTATCTTTTGTTGTTTACCGCTCTAGCATCTTACGGAAAGATGTTGATAAATATGAAGAATTAACAAATAAAATTGAAGAAAAAATGGAAACGGAGATAAAAATAAATTATCAAACGACTGAAGAAGTACCTTATCTATCAGGAGCAGCTTCTCTTTCCAATTGTCTAAAAGAACCTTTAACAGAAGATAAATTCACTGAAAACTTCACAAATACCATCACTGCCATAGAAAATCTCTTCAATAGTTCAAAATATAATTTTGCATTCAAATATGAAGATATATATACAGGATTTAATATTTCTTATAATAGCGGTCAACCAATTTTTGCGGCCTCTACTATTAAAGCTCCTGAAGCCATCTATATTTATGAAGAAGCTGAAAAAGGAAACATTAATCTAAACGATTCAATAACGTATACTTCCAATTATTACTCGGAAGGAACAGGTATTCTAAAAAATACACCTTTTAATAAAAGCTATGATATCAAAACTCTCGTAAGTTATTCGATTATTCATAGTGACAATGCCGCTCATCTCATGTTAAATAACAAATATCAAAGTAATAACATTTATAGCTATTGGAATTCTCTTGGTACAAATGTTATCTTCAAAGATAATAATGCTTGGGGAAATATTAATGCCGACGATGCTACAATTTATATGAAAGAACTATATAATTATTATATTAGTAAAAATAATTATAGTGATGAATTACTAAATTATTTTATTAAAGCTTGGAAACTAATTAAAGTACCAGATAATAATATCGTCATTGCCAATAAAACTGGCTGGAGCGGTACCTCTCTCCATGATGCTGCTCTTATCTTTGATGAAAACCCCTATATTTTAGTCATTCTAACTAACCGAGGCTATACCGAATATGAATCATTCTTTAATGAAGCATCAACTTTAATATACAATTTACATAAAGAATATTGGACTATTAAAATAAATAGTTGCTTATAAAAAAGAAAGTTTCTTCAAAATCAAACTTTCTTTTTAAATATTTTCAATCACATAACTTTTATAATTACATACATATCTCATATTATAAAATAGTTCTTCCAAATTAGTCGAAATAATAAAATCTATTCTATCAATATTCAAAGAAGAGAAATATTCATGTAACCTTTTTATAA
Organism: uncultured Bacilli bacterium; assembly: GCA_947625625.1. GTDB lineage: Bacteria > Bacillota_I > Bacilli_A > RF39 > UBA660 > CAG-302. Next base: position 15,745 of record CANQPC010000022.1, on the reverse strand, counting down.
CCTCTTCATCTTGAATATTTTGCTTTAACAAATTACATATAACTTTATCTTTCGAACATAAATATTTGATATTATACATATCAATTTCAGCATATTTTTCTTTAAAATTATCGTCGATATCTTCACTATAATTATTATTTGAAACACATATATCTTTACATCTATAATTACCATCTAAAATATCTATAAATCTCTTTTCATAAACTTGAACTATCAGACGATTCTTTACTACCAAACTATAATTCAAATAATCGATAAACTCTAGAAACTTACTATCTGATATCTTTTTACTGACAAATTGAATAGCAATACGATCATCATCAGGAAGAACAATAAAAGCCAAATAAAATTTATCTTCTTCTTTTACTCCATAATATTCTAATTTATTAATTTTTCTATCGAGACCGCTATCGGCAATACCCAAATCACGACTAAATTCCCCAATATTATCTTTAGTTAATTTTTCAATCTTCATATAATTCTCCTCAGCTAATATTATACACTATTATAAACATTATTTCAATCTTAGTAACTACTATAATTATCTTTATCTATTTATATAACTATCACATATCTATATTATTTTTATTCTTCCAACAAATTTATACTCCATTCATCATAAAACATTTGATATTTAATACTAGAAATAATATACTGTCATTGAGAGAAAAATAGTTACATAAAAAAGTAACTAGCACTTGTTTTGAAGGGGTTTCTCTTCAACAGGTTTGTTGAAACACCCCTTAAGATTTACTCATAGGTGCTTCTTTTTTTTATTTCCTGTGGCTAACGCTACCTAGATAGACAAAAATAGCAAGAATCGTCATAGACTAATTCCAAGTCAAAACTCCTTTTAGAAAACTTCAGCCTCACAAAATTACTTCTTCCCCCTAAAATATCGGTAAAAAAGGAGAGAAACACCTAAGTGCTAATTACGGCATAATTATACACAAAGGAAATTACAAAAAGCCATAACAAATTAAGTTATGACTTTTATTTTTAATCAATAAATTCTTCTTCAAGTACTTCTGAAGCATCTTCGTCAAGAAATTCTTTTTCTAGTGAAAATCCTATATCCATATATTCTTTAGCACCAGTACCCGCAGGAATTAATTTACCGATAATAACATTTTCTTTTAATCCCTGTAATTTATCAACTTTACCTTTAACAGCAGCTTCAGTAAGCATTCTAGTTGTTTCTTGGAATGAAGCAGCCGATAAGAATGATTCATTCTCGAGTGATGCTTTCGTAATACCAAGAAGTATTGGTTGTCCGATAGCGGGTTTTTTACCTTGAATAATAACATCTCTATTACCTTTAGTAAATTCCTGTAATGATACAGTAGTACTTGGAATAAACAATGTATCTCCTGCATCCATTATTCTAACTCTCGAAATCATTCTACGAGCAATAATCTCGACGTGTTTATCATTAATATCAACACCTTGTGACCTATATACCTTTTGTACTTCTTTTAGAATATACTGTTGAACGGTATTAGGATCAGTTACCGCAAGTAATTCCTTAGGAGATATACTACCTTCAGTAATTCTCTCGCCAGCTTCTATCTTTTGACCCTTTTCAACTCTAAGTTTAGCACCATATAAAGTTATATGCTCGCGAACTTCGTTGTCATTCTTAATAAATACTTTAAATTTACCGCCAGCTTCCTCAATTTTTTGAATAGTACCACTAATTTCTGCTATAGTAGCCTTACCTTTAGGTATTCTAGCTTCAAATAACTCTTCAACTCTAGGTAAACCTTGTGTAATATCTGCTCCGGCAACACCACCAGTATGGAAAGTTCTCATCGTAAGCTGTGTACCAGGCTCACCTATCGACTGAGCTCCCATTATACCGACAGCTTCACCAATCTCGACAAGATTACCAGTAGCTAAATTCTTACCATAACATTTTTGGCAAACACCATGATCTGTCTTACAAGTAAGTAGAGTTCTAATTTCAACTTCTGTAATACCAGCTTTAATAATTTTGTCGGCAATAGCCTCAGTAATATATTCATTTTTATCGATAATAACTTCTTTCGTTTCTGGATTAATCACTTTTTTATTAGTAAATCTTCCCACTATTCTATCATATAGAGGTTCAATTACACCATCTTTATCATCAGTAAAGGCACTTACAAGTACACCTTGAATCGTTCCACAGTCCTCTTCTTTAACAATAATATCTTGTGCTACATCGACAAGTCTTCTCGTCATATAACCAGAATCGGCAGTTTTAAGAGCCGTATCAGCACTTCCTTTTCTAGCACTATGTGTCGATAGGAAGAATTCAGATACCGATAGACCATCCGCAAACGAAGATAAAATAGGTATTTCAATTGTCTCACCATTAGGTTTAGCCATTAATCCTCTCATACCAGCAAGCTGTACGAAGTTTGATATTGAACCTCTTGCCTTCGAATTCATCATTATAAAGATTGGATTATCGACATAAGTCTTAGCGTAACCTTGAAGCTCATCTTGAATTTCTTCCTTAGCCTTCGTCCAAATATCAATGACAAGGTCAAGTCTTTCACTATTAGTAATAAGACCTCTCTGGAATTGCTTATTAACTTTCTTAATCTCTTCGTTAGACTTTTCTACAATAGCGGCCTTATTCTTACTTACAACTACATCTGAAACTGCCATTGTAATACCCGAATAAGTTGAAAACTTAAATCCTAAATCCTTTAATTTATCTAGGAATATAGAAGTCTCCGTCGTCTTATATCTCTTAAACATTTGAGCGATCATTTTTTCAAGTGCACTCTTATTAAATGGAGTTGTAAGAGGCATCTCACTAATTTTTTCAGGAATATTTTCCCCATAATCAATGAAGAATCTACTAGGAGTAATACCATTTATATTTTCACTAGTTGGCTCACATAAATATGGGAATGAATCTGGAAGTATTTCGTTAAAAATAATCTTACCAGGAGTTGTAACCAAATATTTATTTTTATCACTATCTAAAAATACCTTATACTTAAATGAATTAACAGGAACAGCAATTCTCGTTTGAAGAGTAATTTCTCTTCTTTGATATGCCATTAAAGCCTCATTAGTATTTTTAAATACTCTACCTTCGCCAGGTAGTCCAGCTTTTTCCATTGTAATATAATAGTTACCCAAAATCATATCTTGTGAAGGTGTAACAATAGGATCACCATTTTTTGGACTCAAAATATTATTAGCACCTAACATAAGTATTCTAGCTTCAGCTTTAGCTTCTTCCGAAAGAGGCACGTGAACGGCCATCTGGTCTCCATCAAAGTCAGCATTAAAAGCCGTACAAACAAGTGGATGAAGACGAATAGCTCTACCAGATATTAATTTTGGTTCAAAAGCTTGAATACCAAGTCTATGCAAAGTAGGAGCTCTATTAAGTATTACAGGATGCTCTTTAATTACCTCTTCGACGATATCCCATACTTTAGGATCTTGATTTTCGATCATTCTTTTAGCTGATTTAATATTATTGGCAAGTCCTTTTTCAGTCAAACCATGAATAACATGTGGTTTAAACAATTCCAAAGCCATTTCTTTAGGTATACCACATTGATACATCTTCAAATCAGGTCCAACGACAATAACACTTCTTCCAGAATAGTCAACTCTCTTACCAAGTAAGTTCTGTCTAAATCTACCTTGCTTACTTTTAAGCATCGATGACAAACTCTTAAGTGCTCTGTTTCCAGGTCCAGTTACACTTCTTCCTCTTCGACCATTATCAAAAAGTGAATCCACTGCTTCTTGAAGCATTCTCTTTTCATTTTGTACGATAATCGAAGGTGCACCAAGTTCAATTAATTTCTTTAAACGATTATTTCTATTTATTACTCTTCTATATAGATCATTCAAATCAGAAGTAGCAAATCTTCCGCCATCCAATTGAATCATTGGTCGAAGTTCCGGTGGAATAACAGGAAGAGCTTCAATAATCATCCATTCTGGCTTATTACCAGATTGAACAAATGAATTAATAACATCAAGTCTCTTGACAAGTCTTATTCTCTTCTGACCTGTAGCTCCATCTAATTCCTTTTGAATATCTTCTAATTCTTTATTAACATCTAAAGAAGAAAGTAGTTCCTTAATAGCTTCCGCACCCATTCCAACTCTAAAAGTATTTCCATACTTTTCATAGTAAGCTCTATATTCTTTATCAGAAAGAATTTGCTTTCTAATTAAAGTAGTTGCACCAGGATCCAAAACAACATAAGATACAAAGTAAATTACTTCCTCCAAATCCCTAGGTGACATATCTAGACATAATCCAATATAAGAAGGAACACCCTTTACATACCAAATATGACTAACTGGAGAAGCAAGCTCAATATGTCCCATTCTCTCTCTTCGAACAGAAGATTTTGTAACTTCAACTCCACATCTATCACATATAATATTTTTATATCTAAGTCTTTTATATTTACCACAAGAACACTCATAATCCCTCGTAGGTCCAAAAATCTTTTCACAGAAAAGACCATCTCTTTCGGGCTTTAAAGTTCTATAATTAATTGTTTCAGGTTTCAATACCTCTCCGTAAGACCAAGATCTAATAGTTTCAGGTGAGGCAATTCCTATTTTTAAAGCTTTAAAATTATTAGCTTCTAACATTAGAAATCACCTCCTTCTTCCATTTCCTCTTCAAAATCACTATCATCATCCAAGAATTCATCTTCTTCATTTAACTCGTCTTTTGATTCCTCTTCATCAAAATCTTTAAATATATCATCCTTATTCATAACTTCTTCGGCAATAGGTGCATCATCATCTTCAACTGTCTTTTCTAGTTCACTAAATGAAACAACATCATCATCATTATTAATAACAGATATATCGAGTCCCAATGCTTGGAATTCCTTAATAAGAACTCTAAAGGCTTCTGGAATGCCAGGTTTAGGAAGAGGTTGTCCTTTAACTAATGCCTCGTATACTTTTACTCTACCTATAACATCGTCAGATTTATAAGTAAGAATTTCTTGAAGTACATGAGCAGCACCATAAGCTTCCAAAGCCCAAACTTCCATTTCTCCAAATCTCTGTCCACCAAGTTGTGCCTTACCACCAAGTGGTTGTTGCGTAACAAGTGAATATGGTCCAGTTGCCCTAGCATGTAATTTATCATCAACCATATGATGTAATTTAATCATATACATTACACCAACTGATATTCTACTATCAAAAGGTTCACCAGTTCTACCATCATATAAAACTGTTTTACCATCTTCGTCCATTCCCGCTTCTTTCATTTCAGCACAGACGTCATCCCAATCGGCACCATCTAATACTGGAGTAGCATAATGTACGCCAAGTTTTTTAGCAGCCATTCCTAAATGCAATTCTAATATCTGTCCGATATTCATACGTGAAGGAACACCCTGTGGATTAAGCATAATATCGACAGGAGTACCATCAGGCAAGAATGGCATATCTTCACTTGGTAATATTAATGATATAACACCCTTATTACCATGACGGCCACTCATCTTATCACCGACAGATATCTTTCTCTTCTGTATAATATATACTCTGACGACCATACTTACGCCACTAGGTAAATCTTCATTATCATCTTTTGTATAAACTTTAACATCATGTACGATACCATCTCCACCATGTGGAACGACAAGTGACGAATTTCTAACTTCTCTTGTTTTTTCTCCAAAAATAGCATGTAATAACTTTTCTTCACTTGTTAAATCAGCCATTCCTTTAGGAGTAACTTTACCTACTAAAATATCACCTTCGTGTACTTCAGTACCAATTCTTATAATACCATTTTCATCAAGGTTCTTTCTAGCTTCCTCTCCAGCATTTGGAATATCTCTTGTAATTTCCTCAGGTCCAAGTTTAGTATCACGACATTGTACTTCATAGTCTTCAATATGAAGTGAAGTATAAACATCATCTCTAACTAATCTTTCGTTCATAATAACAGCATCTTCGTAATTATAACCATTAAATGTTGTAAAGGCTACTACTACATTTTTACCGAGAGCAAGTTCACCCTTATCAGTACTTGGTCCATCGGCAATTATCTGTCCGCGTTTAACCTTGTCACCTTCACGAACAATTGGTGTATGATTAAATGTTTCTCCTTGGTTAGATCTTTCGAAACTAGCTAAATAATAAACATCTTCACCTTTAGCATTTTTAACAACAATCTTTTTCGCATCAGCATAACTAACTACACCATCTGCTTTCGCAACTATTACAGAGCCACTATCTCTAGCAGCAATATATTCAGCTCCAGTTCCAACGAAAGGAGCTTCAGTTGTTAAAAGAGGAAGTGCCTGTCTCTGCATGTTTGCACCCATTAAAGCACGAGTTGCATCATCATGCTCCAAGAATGGAATCAAACTAGTTGTAACAGAAACAACCTGTTGAGGTGATACATCAATATAGTCAACCTTATCAGGAGACATTAATACATTTTCACCTCTATATCTACCCGCTACTGTCTCGTCGATTATTTTTCCATCGTCATCTGTATTAACAGTTGCCTGTGAAATATAATAATCTTCTTCTTCGTCAGCGGTCAAATAAACAACTTCATCAGTAAGAACACTGTCTACCACTTTACGATATGGAGTCATAATAAATCCATATTCGTTGATTTTAGCATAACTTGCAAGTGAAGTAATAAGTCCAATATTAGCACCTTCAGGAGATTCGATAGGACAAATTCTACCATAGTGTGATGAATTGACATCTCTTACTTCAATACCTGCTCTATCACGTGAAAGGCCACCAGGACCCAATGCCGATAATCTTCTTTTATGTGTAAGTTCAGCTATTGGATTAGTTTGATCCATAAACTGAGATAGCTGACTGCTACCAAAGAATTCTTTTATAACAGCAGTAACTGGTCTAATATTAATAAGTGTCTTAGGAGTAGCAGTTTCAATATCTTGAGTTGTCATTCTCTCTCTGATAACTCTTTCCATTCTGCTTACACCAATCTTAAATTGATTTTGCAATAATTCTCCAACTTGTTTAACTCTTCTATTACCCAAATGATCTATTTCATCATCTTTACCAATACCATCACTTAAGTTAAGATAGTAAGAAACAGTTGCATAGAAATCTGAAATAGTCAAATTTTTAACATCAATACTAGGATCATTACCAATAACTTTAACAATCTTTTTCTCATCAATGTTCGAATAAACATGAATAACTTGAATTTTATTATGTGTATCTAGTTCCTCATTAATTTTACACTCGATAGTACCATAACCATCATCAAGATATTTACATAGTTCATCATAAACTTCTTTATTAACTAATGTTCCTTTTTCTATTTTTACTTTGCCATCAATTATTATATCTTCTGCTAATCTATTTCCAATTAGTCTATCTTTAACATTTAACTTTTTATTAAATTTATATCTACCTACTTTAGCTAAATCATAATGAAAATCATCAAAAAATCTAGTAATTAACTGATTTTTCGAGCTATCTAAAGTAGTAGGCTCACCAGGTCTTAATTTTTCATATATTTCAATAAGAGCTTCATCAGTATTATGTGAAGAATCTTTTTCGATAGTATTCTTCAAATACTCATTGTTATCAAATAATGACAAAATATCATCATTTGACGAAAGACCAACAGCTCTAAGTAAAGTTGTCATCGGTACTTTTCTATTCCTATCTATTCTTACATAGATAACATCTTTCGCATCAGTCTCATATTCGAGCCAAGTTCCTCTCGAAGGAATAATCTTTGACGCAAAAACAGGTTTACCATTTTTATCTATTTCTTTAGAATAGTAAGCACTAGGAGATCTGACAAGTTGTGATACGACAACTCTTTCGGCACCATTAATTATAAAAGTACCGCTATCAGTCATAAGAGGCATATCGCCAAGAAATATTTCTTGTTCCTTTACTTCTCCAGTTTCATTATTAAATAACCTTGTCTGCACTTTTAAAGGAGAAGCATAAGTTATTTGCCTATCTTTACACTCTTTAATTGAATACCTAGGAGTTCCAAATTCATATTCACCAAACTCTAAAGATAAACTACCTGAAAAGCTTTCTATTGGTGAAAAAGTTTCAAAAACTTCCTTTACACCTTCTGTTGCAAACCATTTGTATGATTCTGTCTGAACTTCAAGTAAATCACTAATTGCTAGTGAGTTCTTAATCATAGAAAAGTTTCTTCTTTTTCTATAATCACCACTTTGCCTTAATTTATAAGCCATTATTTTTTTCACCCCGATATCTAATTTTTTAAAATAAACCACATAAAAAGACGTGTTACCAATATATAATTCTATCAGCCTTTTAAAAATAAGTCAACGATTTTTATTATTTTTTTAATATTTTTTCACTTAATAAACAAAATTCAAAATATTTTATTTTTTATTACATTTAATTACGTAAAAACCATTATTTTTTTTCACAATTTCCGTTACAAAAACTTCTTCTAATTCTTTTAGCATTGACTTAACACCATGATCTTTTCTCATTACGAAGTAAAGACTTCCATTCCTATTAAGATAATTAAAACTTCCAAGTAAAAACTTTCTAACAGTGTCTTTACCAGCCCTTATTGGAGGATTAGTAATAATATAATCATATTTTTCACTTACATCATCATAAATATTACTTTTAAACACATTAGCACCTATATTATACATAGATATATTTTCTTTAGCTAACTTGACAGCCTTGTCATTTACATCAACCATATCAATAACAATATTTTCATTATTTTTTCCAAGTATTAATCCAACTACACCAATTCCACATCCCAAATCCAAAACTCTTCCTAATAAGCCTTTTATATCAATACTTTCGAGTAATATTCTCGTGCCATAATCTAATTTATCTTTAGAAAATACACCATTGTCACTATATATTGAATAATTATTACCATCAAAACTAAAGTGAATTAATCTTTTTTCACTTTTAATATTTTTATCATTTTCAAAATATTGACTCATAATCTTACCTCACTCTTTAAACATAACTACTATATAAATAATAAAAGCGAGTTATGACAACTTATTTATCGAGAATAAGTAAACTCGCAATTTTATTATATTATATTTTTTCAAAAATAAAAAGACTATTAACAAAATTTATTGTCAATAATCTAAATAACTATTTCTACTTAAGTTCGACAGTAGCGCCAGCTTCTTCAAATTGAGCTTTAATTTTATCAGCTTCTTCTTTGTCGATGCCTTCTTTAACATTTCCACCATTGTCAGCAATGTCTTTAGCTTCTTTTAATCCAAGACCAGTTAAATCTCTAACTAATTTAATAACAGCAATCTTGTTAGCACCAGCAGCAGTAAGTACAACATTTACTTTAGATGGTCCTTCTTCAGCCGCTACTGCAACTGCAGGTCCAGCTACTGCTACTGCAGATGGATCAACACCAAATTCCTCCTTCATTGCATCAACTAATTCTTTAATTTCAAGAATAGACATTTCTTTTAGTGAACTAATAAATTCATCTTTTGTTAATTTAGCCATTATATTTTCCTTCCTTTCAAATTATTTTTATCTTTAATTTTCTTCTTTTTGCTTAGTATATAAATCTAAACATATAGATAGGTCTCTTACTGTACCCATAAGTCCAGCAGCTAACATTGTAAGTAAACCTTCACGAGATGGAATAGCAGCATATTTAGCAAGTTCTTTAGCATCTACTACTTTTCCTTCTACTAATCCAGCTTTAATTTCTAAAGCATCATGATTTTTAGCAAACTCACTTATAACTCTGACAGGAGCAAGTTCATCTTCCGAAAAACTTATTGCTGATGGTCCTTCAAAATACTCATCTAAATCAATATTCAAACTATCAGCGGCTCTTTTTGCTAAAGTATTTTTATATACCTTATAAGAAGAACCTGTATCTCTAAGTTTTCTCCTAAGTTCCATAACTTCAGAAACATTAAGTCCCCTAGGGTCAAATACAACTACTGATTTAGCTCCTTCAAAATTATTCTTAATTTCATCTACTACTAGAGACTTCTTCTCGATAATTTTTGCATTTGCCATAGTATCAATCCTTTCCTATGCCATAATAAAATCCCTCACATTACGAGGGATAAAAAGACTATTATTTTTTTATTCCTCGGTAAGATTTTTAAGCATCGAGCCCTTACTGTCTTTGGCATAAATTTTCATAAACAACTTTATTATATATTAAACTCATTTATTTGTCAAATGAATTTAAATCTAATTTAACTGAAGGTCCCATTGTTGAAGAAATACTAATATTCTTAACATAAGCACCTTTTACTGCCGAAGGCTTTACTTTCATTATCGCTTCGACAAAAGCTTTAAGATTTTCTACTAATTTATTATCATCAAAATTTGCTTTTCCAATAACACCATGAACATTTCCAAAACTATCTGTTCTATAGTTAACTTTACCTTTTTTAGTTTCTTCGACAGCTTTAGCAGTATCAGTAGTTACTGTTCCAGTTTTAGGGTTTGGCATTAATCCTTTAGGTCCAAGTAATTTACCAATTTTACCTAAACTTGGCATCATTTCTGGAGTAGCAATAATTACATCATAATCAAACCAATTTTCTTGTTCGATTTTTTGAATCAAATCCATATCTCCAACAAAGTCTGCTCCTGCTTCTTTAGCCTCTTTAGCTTGTTCTCCTTTAGCAAGAACCAAAATTTTCTTTTCTTTACCAGTTCCATTAGGTAATACTACTGCTCCTCTAAGTTGTTGATCACTTTTTTTAGTATCTAAATTTAAATTCATTGCTATTTCAACAGTTCCTTCAAACTTAGCATTAGAAGTTTCTTTTACAAGTTTGACAGCTTCTTCTGGTGTATATGCTCTATTCTTTTCTATTTTTTCTAAATTAGCAACATATCTTTTACTTCTTTTCATTATTCTTCCCTCCTTATGTGGTGAAATTAGCGGACATTCATTTCACTATTAAATATCCTTCCACATAGGTATCAACCTACATGAATATTAACTATTCTTCTACCTTAATTCCCATGTTGCGGGCAGTACCCTCAACTATTTTCATAGCTTCTTCAACTGTATAAGCATTCAAATCTGCAAGTTTAGTTTCAGCAATCTCTCTAAGTTTATCTTTAGATATTGTTGCTACAACTTCTCCCTTACTAGATCCAGATTTAATCCCAGCAGCCTTCTTAAGTAAGAAAGCAGCAGGTGGAGTCTTTAGTACAAAATCAAAAGTTCTATCTTCATAAATAGTAATTTCAACTGGAAGTACATCTCCCATTTTATCTTTAGATGCATCATTAAATTTCGTACAAAACTCTTGTAAATTAATTCCTGCAGGTCCAAGTACCGTTCCTACTGGAGGAGCGGGTGTTGCTTTTCCTGCTGGAATTTGTAATTTAATTTTCTTAGTAACTTCTTTCTTAGCCACGAAAAACACCTCCTATAAATTTCTTTTTTCGCGTGTGGTCCTATCAGCAGTCCGCCTTCCACTTACTAACATAATAATATGTCTCGCAAACGTAATGATATCACACTTTTTCTCAAAATTCAACTACTTTTTTTATTTTTATGTTTTTATTTCAAATAATTATACGTTCTCTACTTCTTGCATATCTACTTCAACAGAAGTTTCTTGTCCAAATAAATCTACTAAAACAGTAAGCTTTTGTTCTTTTAAATCTATACTATCTATTTTAGCCATCATATCTTTAAATGGTCCAGATATAATTTTAACCTTAGCTCCCTCTTTCATATCTTTATTTACATCTACTCTACTCATACCCATACTATTAAGTATTCTATCAACTTCTTGAGGAAGTAAAGGTATCGGTTTAGCACCTTTTCCAGAAGAACCAATAAATCCTGTTACACCTTGTGTATTTCTAACAATATACCAAGCTTCATCTGACATAACCATCTCTACTAAAACATAACCAGGAAACATCTTCTTTACTTTTTCTTTTTTTACACCATTCTTATATTCAATTTCTTTTTGTTCTGGAACAATAACTCTAAATATATTTTCTTGCAAATCCATCGAATTAATACGCATTTCCAGTTTTTCTTTTACCTTATATTCATGACCACTTACCGTATTTACTACATACCATTCTTTTTTCATTATATACTACTCCTTAATAATGCCACTAATAAATCGATTGCATAGAAAAACACTCCAAAAAATACCATAAAAGCAATAGTAGACATTGCATATTTTATTAGTTCTTTTCTACTAGTCCATCTAATTCTCGATATTTCTTTCTTTACTCCTTTAAAATATTCAATCATTTAAAAATCCTCCCTAAAATTACTTAAAATAAAAACACCTTTCGGCTAAAACAAATATACCATATTATATGTATAAATGTCAACAATTTTTGTAGATAAATAAAAAAATATATGATAAAATATATACACGGAGGTCACTATGGAAAAAATAAATACAGAAATATTAGTTAGTTCCCTATTAATAATTGGTTTTGATAAAGTAGATCCTGCTCTTTATACATATACATTAGGTAAACTAACAATCGATAATTATAAACTTAAATTATTTGAACTTGAAGAAGCAGAAACAAGTAAAACCTTTAACGAATTTATATATTATGACGGCATTACTTTTAAGCTAAAAAATGGTTACTCATTAAATACTAATATATCACCTAAACAAGAATATACTTGGCCTTTAATAAATTCTTTACATAAAAGTAATAAATTAATTGACTACTTAAATAGTATAGACTTTAGTGAAATAGTTTTAAAAAAAGCAGAAATATATGGCATACAAAGTATTAGTCAAATTGATGAATCTAAATTTAACTATAAAGAAATAGAAATTCTTAAACACTTAGGTTTCCCCCAAAATAATAAAGCTTTAAATTTAACCGTTAATCATTCTCAAATTGTATAAATATATACCAACTACATATATTATAAAAGGATAATATAATCATTGACTTTCTATTTTAGTTATGGTATTATTATCTTACCGAAGAGATTTTATCTCTTGTCAGGTCGATAGCTAGAAACTGATTTTTTAATTAAGCGTAATATTTAGTGCGCCAATCTAGCTGGGGAAGTCCGATTATATCGGGCTTTTTCTTTTATGGTAACTTTTTTATATAATTAAAAATACTACACATATCATCTAAACATAAATTATTATCATCTAAATATCTAATATATATATTTCTAGCTTCACCCGCTACAAAATCAGCAGCTTGAACTGCATAATTTAATTTTGAATCAACATAATGAATAATTAACTCAAATTTACTAAATAAAATAGCCTCGTGTTTAATTCCATAATCATAGTTAAATATTCCATGGATAAATTCCTCTTTAATACTATCTTTTAAATTATAATAGCCATTAGACTTAGTAGTCTGCTCATCAATGTTAATAATTAATTTAACTGGTTTATTAGGATTAATTATATTATCACTAATTAATTTAATAAATATTTTCTTAAAAAGTAACTTCTGCGCATAATCCAAATATCTTCCTTTTGAGCTTTTATCATTCATTATATAGTTATTAACTCTATTATTATCAATAAAACAGGCAAAAGTTTTATATTTATTTATATAATTAAGAATCCATCTTTTCATTTTTTTATCTCTAATTTTAGAGCTCTTTATTTCGGGACATCTATTATTACATTTATTTTCTTCTTGCCTACATTCCTTACATTTAATTTTATTTATAATACCTCGATATTGTGTAATAAATTTATCTTTTTCTCCTTTTGAAAGAAAAACTAACCCTCCATAACAAGCACACTTTTCATTTTTAGATAATTTTCCAGAATCATCCATATAAATATAAACTTCCTGCATTTCTAACCTTCTTTCTTAAATGTTTATACTATCATAAATATTAAAAAAAAGAAAGTATCAAAAAAGTAAACCCTAATTAATGGTTTACCTTAATTATCATATTAACTATCTAGTTACAGTAGTTTTAGGTCTCTTTAAAAATTTATACCCATTAGCTTCTAATTCACTTATAGTTACAATGCCATTATTTAAAGCATCAACTAATTTATATTCCTTTCCATCCTTAATAACATACATATTATGACTCTTTAAACAAGTATAATAATATTCATAATTACTATCTGAATAAAATACATCAATTGCATCAGCACAAGATTTTCCATTTGATTTATCTACCAAAGTAACACTTTTGTTTTTATTATTTTCACTAGATTCCAAATCTTGTTTTCCATTACTATGATCATTATCATTAGAAGAATTATCATTAGACGAACTACCACCAGTTGTATTATCTGAACTATTATCATTGTTATTCACATTTGATGAAGAATTATCACTATTGCCAGAATTACTATTCTCACTTGATGAAGAACTATCATTAGATGAATTATCAGAATCACTATTTTCAGAAGAATTATTTTGTTTATCATTATCTTTTTGTTTATCATTATCTTTATTAGTTACATTTTTATCACTAGTTATATTTGAATCATTATTCTGTTCTATAGTTATATCATCTTTTCGTAAAAAATGGCTTATTGTAAAAACTATTATAAAAGTTACAAAAATTATTGCAACTCCCGTAATTATCGCAATCTTAGTTTCCTTTTTCACATAAATCGCTTTCCTCTTCATCAATATTTAATACCTTACATATTAAATATATATAACTAAAAGCAATTTGTCAATCATAAAATATATACTTTATGAACTTTTTTAATAAGAATATTTGAAATTGAAAAGAATCCTTCAAACAAATCAATTACTAGTAAAACTGTGTATGCTACCTGTATACTATCTTCTCTTAATTTTAAAAATTTAAGTTTTTAGGCAAAATAAAAGCAAACCCCTATAAAATAAGAGTTTACTTGACATTCACATGGCGCCTAATGTAGGACTCGAACCTACGACCTATCGGTTAACAGCCAATTATACCTCTTTAAAATATAAGGAATTACAAAGGTTTTGTATGCTACGCGTATGCTACTAACAAGGTAGTCATCACAATTTTCAACTAAAAAAGATAGGAGAAAATTGATAATGAACTACTGTATATATTTAAAAGAAAGAAAAAATAGACCATTTTGTAAATTAATAAATAAAGAAATATCGTTTTCCCAATGTCGGGAATGTAATGATAAACAATATAAAACAAAAAGTAAATCTAAAAAATTAGCAAATTTAGAAAAAAATAGAAAATCGGTATTTACTACTGATTTAAATCATTGTTATTTATGTGGTAGAAAAAAAGAAGAATTACACGAAATATTTGCAGGTAGAAACAGAGCAAATTCTATGAAATATAATTTTGTTTTACCTCTCTGTCATGAATGCCACTCTCTAAATCAAAATAACCCACTTTTTAACGACTTTTGGCATAGAAAGGCTCAATTGTACTGGGAAGAACACATCGGCTCGAGAGAGGAATTTATTAAGGTATTTAGAAGAGATTATTTAAAGAAGTAAAAAAAGTCTATAAATCTATCTTTCATGATAAATCTATAGACTTTTATATCTTCACTTTTTCTTTTTCTCTTTTTTCAAGTTCTTCTTCTGTAACAACATACTTGTTATAAGCTTCTTTATATTTACGATTTGATATTTTATCGCCACGAACAGGATAAACACTTGCAACATATAATTCTCTTTTATTAACTATTTGAACTACAACGCATACTTTTTCAATTAAGTTTTTATAATACTCTAAGCCTTTTTTTTCGTTGTTATAATAAATATAATCAGGATTTTTTATTATTGTAGAAATATTATTTATTGTGCATTC
>CANQPC010000021.1 GCA_947625625.1 uncultured Bacilli bacterium | reverse complement strand
ATCATCATAAAGCCATATAAACACTAGGCTAAACGGTGATTTTTTGCTTTATTAACTGTCAAACTCGGGTTATAGCATAATTAGACAATAAAAAAAAGACCCAGTGGACCGACTCTGTAAGATAAAACCCGCGGCGTTTGTCACAGGTGGGTGAACACAACAATCTAATTAGGATTCTAAAGCAATGCTATAGCATTCAACACATAAATTGTATTAGTTCCCCGTTTAATATCTTTAGTCGGTTTTATACAAAAGATGTCGTATCCTCTAGGTATCTTAATTATATCATACAAGCTTAGTTTAGACAATAGTTTTCTATCTATTTGATAAAATTAGTTACCTCTCTTTTTTTCGTTTTTACTTTAGAAGAATTATCTGCTTTAATTAAACAATATTTACTATTATCAAAGACAGAATCTTTAGAAATAATTAACTTTTCATAAGTACCAGATGGATTAGAAGCTATTTCAAAAGAAGCTTTCACTAAAATATTTTCAATTATTTCATCTAATGATCTTGCACCAAATATACTTTTAAAAGATGCATTAGCTATTTCGTAAATAGCTTCCTCCGTAAATATAAGTTCAATATTTTGAGATTTGAAAAAATTAATATTTTTACTTAAAATACCACAAGGGTTAGTCAAGATAGCTATATAGTCATTTAAACTAAGATCATTTAATTGTATAGCTATTGGAAACCTTCCAAGAAATTCTGGCATCATCCCATTTTCCTCAAAATCTTTTTTTGTAAACTTGGTATTTTTGTCTTCTTTACTGCTAGTATTAAAGCCAATTGTATTTTTTTGAGCTGAACTGATATGTGACCAGCTTCCTCCAGCAATAACTAAAAGATTACTAGTATCAAATTCAATCCATTGATTATTAAAGTTAATAGAAAATATACCATCTTCCAATAATTTTAATAATCCAACTTGAACATCTGTCGTATTTACATCCGAACGATTATCTTTAGAAGAAATTTTATCTACTTCGTCGATTATTAGAATACCATGCTGAGCTTTATTGATATCTCCATCGGCCTTAATTAAAAGTTGTATTAACATATCTTCTATATTTTTGCCGATATATCCAGTGGCACTATATCTAGAAGCATCGACAGTAATACATGGAACATCGATAAGTTTACTTAAAGAGCGAAATATTTCGGTCTTACCAGTTCCAGTATGTCCGTTAATAAGGATATTACGAGACTTTTCATCTGAAAAGTTACTGTAATGTTTCCATAAAGCAATAATGATGGTTTTAATCTGTTCATCTTGTCCAACAACTCTTTTTAGCATTTCATTATATAACTTTTTAGCATCGATAGTATAATTATTTGAAGTATTTTTTTCTTCTTCTTTTGAAGAGTGAATATCTCTATCGTGTGAAGAATCTTTCCTAGGTAATTTACTATCATTTGATAAAGTTTCTGTATCATCATTTATATAACTATTAAAAAACTCTTCATAATTATTTGCATAATATAAATACATATATTCATCAATCAAAGGGCAAACTTGCTGATATTTCCTTTTAACAAGTATTAAAGGCGCTCCAGTATTAAGCTCATTAACATAGTCATAAGTGGCCTTTTTATAGTTACTCAGTATTATTTTTCTTGCAAGTTTTAGTGGTATTTTTTTATAATCTTTAATTCGGCTCTCTAAATCAGAACATCCAAAAAAGCCATATCCATCTGATATTTCAATAATATGTGAATAACATAAACCAGAATCATCAATAAATTTATTATTTTCAGCATCGTAAGTGCCAACTTTGGCATCAGTAGGAATAAGAACAATTTTACCATTATAGTAATTTTTAATTTGAAATATTATTGCAAAATTATCATATTTAATTTCTTTCATAATAATACCCCCAACATATAATCAATCTCTTATTTTAATATGAGCTTCGCGAAGTTGCTTTTCAAAAACTTCGGAAGGACAGCCCATCATGGCATCCGCTCCATTAGAGGCTAAAGGAAAGGCAACCATCTCTCTTATATTTTCTTCATCTTTTAGAAGCATTAATATTCTATCGATACCAGGTGCCATTCCAGCATGAGGTGGAGCACCATATTGAAAGGCCGTATACAAAGATTTAAACTTTGTCTGCACGTCTTCTTTCGTATAACCCGCTAGGGCAAAGGCCTTTTCCATAATCTCGATACTATGGTTACGTACTGCTCCGCTAGCCATCTCGTAGCCATTGCAGACAAAATCGTATTGATAAGCTAAGACATTTTCAAGATTATCTTCGGTTAAAGCTTCTATTCCACCTTGAGGCATACTGAAGGGATTATGTCCGAAATCCCATTTCTTATCTTCTTCGTTATATTCAAACATAGGAAAATCGTTTACGATACAAAATTCATATTTATTTTTATCAATAAGGTTTAGTTCTTCTCCTAATTTAGTACGAAGTAGGCCCGCTAGTTTATTTATTTTATTTTTATCATCTGCTACAATAAATACCGCACAATTAGGGGTAATATTACAAGTTTTTATTAATTCTTTTCTAATTTCATCACTCAAGAATTTATCTATCGAAGATTTAAAAGATAAATCTGGTAAAACTTTAATATACGATAATCCTTTTCCGCCAACTGATTTAATATACTCTTCCATATTTTTATACCATGAATTTGATTTATCAATATTGGAAACAGTTATTGCTCTTATTTGACTTACCTTAAATGGTTCAAATGTGCTTTTACTTAAAATATTGGTTATATCTTCAATTACGAGAGGATTTCTTAAATCTGGTTTATCAGAACCATACTTTAACATTGCCTCACGATATGGTATTCTTCTAAATGGTCTTGGAGATACTTCTTTATTTCCAAATTTAGTAAATATGTCATAGAAGACTTTTTCTCCGACTTCGTAGACATCCTCATCAGTTGCAAATGACATCTCGAAATCTAACTGATAGAATTCGCCGTACAATCGATCACTTCTCGGATCTTCATCACGAAAACATGGTGCAATTTGAAAATATCTATCGAATCCCGAGCACATTAATAGTTGCTTGAAAATCTGGGGAGCTTGAGGTAGAGCATAGAATTTTCCTTTATATTTACGAGATGGAATAATAAAGTCTCTTGCTCCTTCGGGTGACGAAGCGGTAATAATTGGTGTCTGGATTTCCGTAAATTTCATTTCTTTCATTATTTTACGAATATAATCGATAACTTCGCTACGAAATAATATTCTATCGTGGACGAGAGGATTTCGCAAATCGAGATAGCGGTATTTAAGTCTCGTATCTTCGAATGCTTCGGTACTTCTCTTAACTTCAAATGGTAAGACCGCAAGTGATGGCCCGAGAACTTCAATAGAAGAGATTTCAATCTCTACTTCTCCCGTTTTCATATTTGGATTAGTCATTCCTTCGGCACGGTGGCGCACTGTTCCAACTACGGTAAGTGAGCTTTCACGAGTTAAATCTTTATATTTTTCAAATTCCTCACTAATTAGCTGAATAATTCCTGTCTCATCACGTAATGTCATGAAAAGTAGTCCGCCAAGATTTCTAATACTATCTAAAAAGCCCGCTACTCTAACTTCTTCTCCAATATTATCAGTACTGACTTCTCCGCAGTAGATTGTTCGATATTTATTTTTCATTTCATTCATCCTTTCCAAAACAAGAGCACATTAAATAAGCATAAGGACGAAAAGTTCTTCCGCGGTGCCACCTTATTTCACTAAATGTGCTCTTTTATTAGCTGATATCGGAAGCTTTCCGTATCTATTTTTGTCCCCTATCTGTCACTTAATAGGAATAGAAATATATTTTTATTATATAATTATTGTCGATTATTGTCAACTATGTTAATACATCTAATTACTGTTAAATAGTATTTTTTCACTCTTATATTCTTTGACAATTATCCAGATAAAAATTAATGAATATATTATCGAAGAAAGAGCAGTAATAATTATATTATAGCTATTATAATTACCCATAAATATATCGTTGATAACGAAGCTATGGTTTAAAATGGGAATAAAGCTAAAATAGCCATGGAGCTTAAAATTAAGTAACTGAAGAAACATAGGAATGCATATAATTAGACTTACTGGCGTAAGGGTACTTTGAGCTTCCTTGTAAGTTTTAGCAAAACTAGCTATAGAAATACACAAACCTGATATGAAGAAAGAATATGTAAATAAAATCACGACAGTTAAAAGGATAGTTGTAATACTAAGATTTAAAGAAGAATTTTCCAAGACAGTAAAATTATTTTGGACGATATTAAATGATAGAATCATGAGTATCAAACTTATTATTAAAGTAATAAGTGTACTTATGACGATAGCTAAAAATTTCCCTAAAATTAGCTCACTACTTTTAATTGGATATGTTAAAAGGGTTTCTAGAGTACCTCGTTCTTTTTCACCCGCTGTCAAGTCAGTAGCGGTATATATGGCCGATAAGGTCATAGCCATAATAGTAAAGATAATGGCAATATTGGAGATTTCTGTTTCGATAAAGGAATTACCTTTAATTTCGACAATATCGTAAGTAATATTATTGTAGACATACGAGCTATCGATATTATTCGCGGTTAAATAATTTTGCCCTAAATAGTTATTATAACTTTCTAAATAGTTTGTAATATACATACCAGCATATGAGCCATCATCACTGGTATTATTAGTATATATGGTATAGTTATTATCATCTTTGGTAATATAGGCGACAATATCTTCGTTGTTATAAGCTTCTTCCATTTCCGCAAATGTTTTATATTCAGTAGGAACTAGATTATTAGCTTTAAATAGTTCTTCTTCGATACTCGAAGCATCATAATTAATACCGACATTATATATTTTTTCTTCCGAATTAACCATTGTATCGTATATATACGTCATTAAAAATATAAATATTGGAATAAATATTGGAGTTAAAGCCATCATGAGAAGAGATTTTTTGTCTCTTACAATAGCACGTAATTCTTTTTTAATAGTTATTTTAATATTTTTCATAAATCCTCCGTCAAGCAAAAGAAAGCATCACGTAAATTGGTAGTATTTGTTTTTTTCTTTATTTCTAAAGGAGTACCTATCATTATTATTTTACCATGATTTAATAGTACTACCCTATCGCAAATATTTTCTGCTTCTTCCATATAGTGTGTCGAATATAAAATACATTTACCATTTTTCTTTTCTTCTTTAATAATATCTAAAATAGTTTTGCTAGATATGATATCAAGCCCGCTAGTAGGTTCATCTAAAATATAATATTTGGGATCATGAATAATACATCTAGCTATGGCAACTTTTTGGGTCTGCCCTGTCGATAGTGAGGAAATCTTTTGATGTAAAAAGCTTTTCATCTTAAATTTATCAGTTAACTCGGTAATTCTTTTTTCAATTGTACTAAGATTCATATCGTAATATTCTCCAGTCATCTTTAATAACTCGTATGGAGAAATATCTTTATACAGTTTAGTATTTCCCGTTAAAAAAGCTATTCTTTTCTTTATTTCAATTTCATTATTTTGATAATTAAGCTCATCTATTTCGATACGACCTTCGGTCGTTTTCATAATACCCGCTATCATTCGAAGAAGAGTTGTTTTCCCAGCTCCATTTGGACCTAATATTCCAAGTATTTCCCCATCTTTTACTTCAAAAGAAATATCTTTATCGGCATAGAATGATTTTTTTTGCCCTTTACTTACGGGTTTGACAAATTTTTTTGATACATTATTTACTGAGAGCATATTTTTATTACCTCCTCTATAATTATATCTTTTTTTATATTTACTTTCAATATGTAAAATTAAAACTCACAATTTTATATATCAAAATTATGAGTTTGGATTAATTATTACTCTACAGTTACCGACTTTGCTAGATTTCTCGGCTTATCGATATCGCACCCTTTTAACTTGGCAACATTATAGGCAAGCATCTGCATTGGAATAATCGTAATAATTGGATTAATGACATCATTTATATCGTCAACTTCTATCTTTTCATCAGAGAAATTATCGTCATGGATATTCGTAATAGCTATTATCTTTGCTCCGCGAGCGGCAACTTCTTTTAAATTACTGATTGTCTTACCACCAACATTCTTGTCTGTAACGACGGCTATTACTCCAAAATTTCTATCAATTAAAGAGATACTACCATGTTTTAATTCACCCGCTTGAAAAGCTTCACTGTGAATATAAGATATTTCTTTTAATTTTAAACTTCCTTCCATACTTAAATAGTAGTCGATACCTCTTCCTAAATAGAAGACATGGTCCTTGTTTACAAAGAGTTTAGATATTTTCGTGTAATCAAAATTGTTAATATATTTAGTGATAAGATTAGGAAGAAGCTTTAAATCTTCGATAGTGCTCTTTTCTTCATCAAAACCTTTAATCGCCAGTAACAACAAAATTATAACTTGTGCTAAATATGCTTTCGTCGTTGCAACCGCTATTTCAATTCCTGCTTCCGTATATATGACTTTATCTGCTTCTCTTGCTATCGAAGAATCTTTTCTATTGATAATTGCCAAAGTATCGGTAGCATTTTCTTTAGCTATTTTAAGAGCAGCTAGAGTATCAGCGGTTTCTCCCGACTGAGATATTAATATTACTAAAGTATCTTTACCATAGAAATTCTTTTGGTAACGATATTCAGATGCAAAGTAAACATTAACGCGAATATTTTTAAATTTTTCGATATAGTATTTTCCAATTTGTCCGGCAAAGGCCGCAGAACCACAAGCTACAATGTCAATGTATTTATATTTACTAATATCGACTAAATCTTTAACTTTTTCACCGTCAGTATATAAGGAAATTAATCTTTTAACTACTTCACTCTCTTCGTTTATTTCTTTTAACATAAAGTGGTCGAAACCATTTTTACTTATTGTTTCTTCTTTGAGGGAAAAGTTTTTAATTTCTTTCGTGATTTCTTTTTTATTTTGGTCATAATATTTGACTTTATCTTTTTGAAGAACGACAATATCGTAATTATTAGGAATGACATAGCTTGTCGTAACATGAGTAATAGCGGGAATATCGCTCGCGATAATATTTTCACTTTCGCCAAGTCCTACTATCAGTGGACTATCTTTTCGAATGCCATATATTGTATCGAGACAGTCGTCATTTAAAATAGCAAAAGCATAGCTTCCCTTTAAAGTTTTACTTGCTTTAGCTAATGCCTCGACCATGTCATGGGTCTCTTTATATATCGAATCGATTGTAGCGGCCGCTACTTCGGTATCTGTATCTGACTTAAATACGTATCCTTCTTTTTCTAATTTTTTCTTTAGGACATCATAGTTTTCGATAATACCGTTGTGAACGAGTGTAATCTTTCCTTGATGATGGGGATGAGAATTGACATCGAGAGCTTTGCCATGCGTAGCCCATCTAGTATGAGAAATACCGATATTAGTATTTTCATCATAATTTAGATGTTTCTCCAAGTTACTAATCTGTCCCTTTTTCTTTATCATTTTAACTTTTTTATTTTTGGCATAGGCAATACCGGCAGAATCATATCCGCGATATTCGAGAGCTTTTAACCCAATCATAATTTTTGAAATGGCTCTCTCCTTTCCTACATAACCAACAATACCGCACATAATAAAACCTCCATTTAATTAATAGATTATTACTCTATCAACTTTACTTAATTATAACAGATAATTACAAATAATGTAAATATTTTCTCTTGTATTTTCAATTAATTATATTAAAAATAATCGAAGACTAGAATAAAATATACTATGAAAATAATTATTCATCGTGGAATAACTTCCAAGAAAGTCAAAGAAAACTCTTATATAGCCATCAAAAGAGCCCTAAATGACCATACTACTTCCGGAGCCGAGTTCGATATTAGACTGACTAAAGATAAAAAAATTGTTCTCTCTCATAACTCGATAGTTAATGGTATGACTATCGAAAAAAATAATTATCAAGATATCATCAAAAATAGTTATTTAGATACTTTAGATAAAATATTACTACTAGATACTACCAAAATTCTATTAATAGATATCAAAGAAAAAAATAATTATAAGTCTTTGGCAAATACGCTACTAAAAGAATTAGATAATACTAATAGAAATATTTATCTCATGTCATTCGATAAAAAAATAATAAAATATTTAAATAAAAGAACAAAGTTAAAAAAGGGATTACTCTCTATATATTATCAAAAAAATAAATATGATTTTTTAACGGCTAATTATAATTTTGTCAGTTCAAAAAAGATAATCAAAGAAAAAGAAAAAGAAATATTTTTATGGACGATTGATAATACTAGAGAATTAAAAAAAATAGCTAATAAGTACGATACTAATAGTAACGTATATGCTATTGTAAATAAAGAAGAAGAATAATGACATTACTATTCTTCTTTTAATTCGACATAATCGCCAGAATCTAAGTAGATAATTCCTTTCTTACCACTTAATTCCGAATAAATACTATTATATTTATTTATTTTATTTATCTTATTTAAAGTCACATAGACAATATTTCCATCATTCATTTTGAGAATAAATCTCTCGTTATCGACATTATTAGGTGCATATTCTATTTCCGAAATTTTAAGTAATACATCATCATTTACGAGGGCAAATTTTTTGACAAATTTATCGAAGACATCAGAAATATCAGATATTAAAATGGGATAATTGGAAATATTATAAGTATTTTCTACCATAATACCATCTTCCAATAAAAGTTCATTATTATAAGTACATAGTATTTTTCTTTCCGTAATATAAATATAAATTTTTCCCATGATATTTTTCTTAATTTTTGCTTGCTTTATTAGCACATCACTTTGAATTTTATCGATAGCTTTCTTCTTTTTTACGGAAAGTAGTGGCGGATAGTCACCGATACCCGCTGCTTCGATAATCTCTTTGTCCGATACAATATTATTTCCTACTATATAAATATTTTTAATTGGTATTTTACTGATAAGAAGAAATAATAAAGTTAATAATACTATGAACAAAATAAAGGCGATAATTCTCTTAACTTTAACTTTTCTTTTTTTTACTTTAAATTTTACTTTCTTTTTATCGCCCATGATATCACCTTATTATCTCTTGCTCGAGAATTAAATCGACATTATAGTTTTTATATACTTTCTTTTTAATATCATCAATTAAATTGATAATATCAGAATATGTGGCATCTCCAGTATTGACAATAAAATTAGCGTGTTTCGTACTTACCATTGCTCCACCGATCATGTGTCCTTTAAGACCGCTATCTTCGATTAATTTACCAGCAGGAGCCAAACTAGGATTACGAAAGACCGATCCAGCCGAAGGCATATCGAGGGGCTGAGAAGATATTCTTCTCTTTCGGCGGTCATCCATTATTGCCGCTATTTTTTCTTTATCTAAATAAGACATTTCAAAAGTTGTCTCGATACAAATATAATCTTTATTTTGTTTGAGAAAAGAATCGCGATAAGAATAATTTAATTCTTTATTACTCATCGTGACAATTTCCAAATTAGGAGTAATTACTTTAACTTCTTTGACTATATTTGCCATTTCATCATTATAAGCTCCGGCATTGACAGAAGTCGAAGCTCCGACACAACCGGGTATACCACCAGCAAAAGCAAGTCCATTTAGACCTTTTTCTCGGCAAATATTGGCTAATTTGATTAGGCTGACGCCAGCTTCCGCTACGACGATATTTTTTTCAATGGTAATTTTATTCAAATGGTCTAATTTAATTACGACATCGAAACATGGTCTTGCCAAAATGACATTCGAGCCACCGCCTAAAATAATATAATTAATATTATTTTCTTTTAAATACTTGAGTAAACTTATCAGTTTAGATACACTTTCTGGGTAAATTAAATATTCACACATTACATTTATTCGATAAGTATTATATTTTTTTAATGATACGTTCTTATAATACTCGTAATTACTAATAAAATTTTCGATCATTCATCATCAAATCCTTTAAGGCTTCATATATTCTCGTACTACTATTTTTAATACCTATTTCTTTTAAGTTTTTCTTTATTTCCGCTATTTTTTCTTTATTATCGATCGTATCATCAATTAATTTTATCAAACTCTTCTCGTTTAAATCTTTCTCTTCGAGAATGAGACCGGCTCCCCTATTTACTAAATCCATAGCATTTTTATATTGGTGATTGCTTACTACGTAAGGACTAGGAATAAATATTGAAGGGACTTCGAGAGCGGTAATCTCACTCATCGTCGAAGCACCTGCTCGCGTTACCATAAGGTCTGCTATTTTCATAACCGAAGGAATCTCATAGATAAAAGGAAAAATTTTGACATTATTGGGAACTCTTTTATCTTTTATTTTTTCATAATAGCTATTTCCCGTTACAAATATGACGCTATAATTTTTATAACGAAACTTTTCGATAAAACTAAAAATCATGTCATTGATCGTCCTACTACCTAAAGAACCCATGACAATTAGGACGAGCTTTTTATCTTTATCGACACCCAACTCTTCTTTCTTGGCTTTCTTGATACTAAGAGCTTTTTCACTACAAGGATTTCCCGATAAAAAGGCTTTTCCTTTAGGAAAATCATCAATAGTACTCTCAAAAGATACTCCAACTTTATCAGCATATCTAGAAAGAAATTTGTTGGCAAGACCTACAACTGAATTTTGTTCGTGAATAAATGTCTTTTTACCGAGCTTTTTTCCTGCATAAATAACAGGAGCAGTAACATAACCACCACATCCAATTACAATATCAGGATTAAATTCGCGAATGATATTCTTGGCTTTTTTTATTGCTCTTAAAAAATTAGTTACTGTCTTTATATTTTCTAAAGTGAGTTTTCTTTTAAAGCCTGTAACATCTAATCCCTCGTATTTAATACCTAAACTTGGAATTAAATCTTTTTCCATTCTAGTAGTTGTACCAATATATAAAAAGTCACTATCTGGTTCTTCTTCTTTTATTTTATTTATAATTGCTAAAGCAGGATAAATATGTCCCCCAGTTCCACCGGCAGATATAACTACTTTCATCATTATCACTCTCCATTGATATTTTATCATAAAAGACAAAAAAAAGATATAACTATATTTAATTATATACTTTTTTGTCAATTATTATGTTAAGTCTATTGGACTCTACTGAACTCTCGAATGATCTTCGACCCAATCGGAATTAGTATCAGTAGTTATGTCATCTATTTTCTCTATGTTATCGACATTATCGATATCAATCTTGATAAAGAAGAATAATTCGTCTTCACTTTCTGGCCCAGAGTTCAAGCTTGCATAATTAGATAACTTATCACAGCTATAAGTGCCATCACTGCACTTTAAATCAAAAGTGACTTTAATATACTTTACGCTTTCATCTGACTTATAGTAACCATAATTATCGATAGTAACTACTTTAAACGATTCTAATGAATCGATATTAAAATAATTACTATTATTAAAGGTATCATAAATTTTATCGATTATTTTTTGTTCCTTTTCCGTAAAGGTATTTTCTTTATCATCTAACGAAATAACTTTATTTATATTTTTAAAAGTATAGGTAACGATAACTTTTTCGAAAGCTGAATCATTTTCTTTGAATAATTCTGTATAATCAATGGTTACACTAGTATTTGCTTCATCTACTTTAATTGTTATATATTTGTCTTCACTTCCATACAAGATAAGATGAGATAAGCTAATTTTATAGATATCATTTTCTAATGTACCCATACTTAAGTAACCTTTAATATTATCAATATCTAAGTAGCGGTAACTTAATTCTGAAAAGACTTCATTTTCATCGGTGAGAATAAGATTTCCTCCCTCATTAATATAAAATTTGTTATCTACAATACTATATTGAGAATTGTTATCATCACTACTATTAGTTATAGTTCCATTATTGCCTAATATTTTACCAGTATAGGTATAGTTATCATCATCAATAGCGATATTTAAATTATATTCATAATTGTCGGAGAGAAGATTCATAAAACTTTGATTTAATGGATTTTCTTTAGCTAATTCACTATTTTTGGCACTTAAAGCACGAGCAAAAATAATGACTCCGACGATAAAGATACCATAAAAGCATAATTCTATTATCGCCCTTCCCTTTTTATCATGCCACATTTCATTAAATTTTTTGATAAATTTTTTTAATTTCGAATTATTATCTTTATTTTCTACTTTACTCATCTGAATTTTTCTCCAATTAAATCTTCTTTTTTAATACCATTAATAAAATCTTTGACGAGACATCTTTTTTTGCCTTCTAGTTTAATATCGACTAATTTTATTAAATAATCTTTCGTACTGACATATATTCCATCATTTTTAATGTCTTCGATAGTTCCAGCTTCCTTAGTAGAATCTATCTCTGTCAAAGACGAGTGGTATATTTTCATTCTCTTACCATTTAACATTGCATAAGCACCGGGAATACTAGATAAACCTCTTATTTGATTATGAATGTTAACTGATGAATTAGCAAAATTTACCTTTTCTTCTTCCTTTGTAATATTAAGACCGTAAGTAACTTCCTTTTCATCTTGCCTAATTCTCTTATTAGTACCATTAATGATACTTGGAATTGTATCGATAAGTAAGTCTCTTCCTAATAGAGAAAGCTCACTATATAATTCATCTAAACAAATGTTATCTGATATTGGCATTTCTTTTTGAGCGATAATATCGCCGGCATCCATTTTTTCATCCATATACATAATTGTAACACCCGTTTTACTTTCTCCGTTTATAATGGCATGATGAATGGGAGCTCCTCCTCGCAATTTAGGAAGGAGAGAGGCATGGACGTTGATACAACCGTATTTAGGAAAGTCTAGTATTTCCTTAGGTATTATCTGCCCATAGGCCGCTGTTACGATAATATCAGGTTTCACATCTAAAATTTTTTGATATTCTTCTCTTATTTTAGAAGGCTGAAAGACTTCAATTCCCCTTTCGATAGCAAAACTTTTACATGGTGAAAAGATATAATTTCCCTTTCTATCTTTTTCTCGATCCGGCTGGCAAACTACCATGACGACGTCGAGATAATCCGCTAATTTAACTAGTACAGCATAAGCAAATGATGGGGTTCCCATAAAGACAGTCCGAATATTTTTCATTTTATCACCAATAATATTGTACAATATTATTTTTATAAATTCAACTATTATCTACAACTATCGTATTTTTCGGTAGTTTTTATTTTAAAAATAATAATTTAAAAGAAAGCCCATAACTAGAACTTTCTCTAAAAAATTATTTTTTTAGTACTTTTTCTTTAACTGAATTATATACCATCTCATGAATTGTATCGACACTTAACATTTCTCCATCTTTGGTACATTCAATAAAATTCCAATCATATTTTTTGGCAATAGCTAGTGAATTATCATGTACTTTTTGAAGAAAAATATTGTCATTTTCGTGAATATCTTTTTTAATTCCTTCATTATTCTTTCTTTTTAATCGTAAGCTTTTAATAACATCAAATGGTGCATACAGAAAGATGACAATATCGGGAACAGGAATACCAATTTTATTGTATTCATAGTCGTAGACATAATCGATAAATTTTTCTCTCTCGCTAGAATTTTCTATACTAGCGGACTGATAAATTTGTGATGAAGTAGCATACCTATCCAAAATAATTATCTTTCCTTTTTCATACTCTCCTCGAAGACCAGTTTCCCATGTTATAGCGCGGTCTTGAGCGTAGAGGTTATTAACAAAATAAGGTGATAATTTAGATATAGGTCCAAAGTTTCCTTTCAAGTACTCTTCGACAGCCCTTCCTTGATATGTTCCGTAGCTAGGGAAATGATGAGTTACAATATTTTCACCGTACTCACTTTTAAGTCTATCTACCAATAAATTATATTGTGTCGTCTTACCGACACCATCAGATGATCCTTCGATGACTATTAGTTTTCCCTTTTGATTATCTTTCATTACTTTTCTACCTTTCTATATTTTACGACATAATTTTTTTCCTTCAACAAACTTGCAATCTTTAGAGCAGTCAAAGTCAGGAAAAGTGCATCTTGCACCGTGACAGTACTTTTGAATATCGTCCGCTAGGGGATGTCCTTTCTTTATTAGTTCATCACGATATTTGAGTAAAGTATCTTTAGTTTGTAACATAATCTCTAACTGCGCTTCACTACATAATCTTTCTTTGCATTTTAAGATAAAATCATCATATTTACCACTTTCACTAATTTTTACCATTTCTCCCTGTGGGTTAACATTTTTAACTATTTGCATATCTCCGAGCCATTCGTCCACTAATGTTTTATCATCCGCTATAATCGGAGGTATAAAATACTCCTTTTCTTTTAGCATTTCCATTTGATAATCGAGGGTTCGATGTCTATGACTTTGAGCAAACTGTGCTAGGGAGCCTTTATAAAGAGTAGTATATACATCTCCAAAGTACTCTTCTTTTTGGTCTAAATTTTCACCAAATATAGATAGTTTTCGATGCTTTTCATTTTTCATGAGTCTCTCATCTAATACATTGAGCCTAATTAATTCGTCAGTAAACTCTCTCATATAGTATGCTAATTTTAATTCGAATAAATTGTTAATATCTACATCATCTATATATTCGTGCATCCAAGAGGCAATATAATTAATTTGTCTTAATGAAGTAGAATAAATCATCTCAGTTGGCATAAATACAGTTACTAAGTATCTAGCATTTTCTTGAGCTAATTTTTGAATCTTGGCATCATTATAAAAATTGCCATATTTCTCTTTAATTTTAATTTTAAATATATTAATCCATTTATTATATAGTCTTTCTTCATCTTCGGTAATAATTGAACCTTCTCTTCTAATTACTGGTGTATACCTTGCCGATTTTTCACTTGTCGTATACTGATGTTCATTATTTAATACCATTGCTAAAGCTTTAGGTAAATTTTGTAAATTAAAGTTTATCGACAAATGGTCATATATACTATGGTGGCCCCCTCGCAATGTCCTGTCCGCTCTGCCAATAGATTTTTCATCTGATTCACATGCGAGATGATTAAAGCCTTCTTTATCGTAGCATACTCCTGCTATTTTACCACCTAATTTAATTGCTTCATCCTTGTCAAAAGTTCCATCATCTTTTAAAAACTGATTAGGTAAAATTGCAACGTTAATTTTTGTTTTCTTCATAATAACCTCCCTGTATTTACTTCATTACAAATATATCATAGTTAATAGTAATATTCAATCAAATTTACTATTTGTTTACAAAAAAATACTAGATTTGAATTTCTAGTAAATTTCCTAATAATATAATCGTTCTATGGGTATCTTTACTCCTTCAAGCCTCTTTTTTAAAGCTAAAGGAGGATTATTATTCATAGCAAAAGTATTACTTAAAAAGTGTTTTACCGAATCATTACTACTAGTATCGTATCCTATTTCTTCAAAAGACTTTTTATATATACTTTTAAAATAGCTAAATAGTTTAAGCATATTTAAGTAACGTAATTTTTCTTTATCATAAAAATATTGCTCTGTAGGATTTGTCATATACGAAGGTAATTGCTTTTCATATTTATCAAAATCTATTACTGTTATTTCATCGATACCTAAAATAGCATTGGCCCAATACATATCAAAAATAGCTATTCCTTCATTTGAAAGAGTATTTATACTTTGATAAATGGAATAAAAGTTATCTAAAGTATAACTAGTAGGTTTAAAAAGAATATTAACCGAATCAGAAATATATTTTTTCATGATATAGGATGCTACCTGCTTATTTTCATCATATAATAATTCTTTTATTACACAATAATTTTGAGGCTTAATAGAGCAAAAAATATCATATACTTTTTCATCAATACGACTCTGACAATCATTATAATAAAGTTTTATACAGCTATCACTGTCGTAATCGTAAACACTTCCCTGTCTTCCTCCGGCAATATGCCTACTTTCATCAGGATTAAAAATTACTTCGGTACCATCTTTAGTATAATATTTCATAATTTCTCCTTTAATATAGGTAAAAGTATACTATTTTACTAATATATCTTCTCTTTCGTACTTCTTATTTTTCTTATTCTCATATCCGGTGCTATCTTACTATTTTCATAAGCATTGCTACCATCATAATTTTCTAATATATTACTAGCAAAATATATTTGTTCGTCAGTCATATCCAGAATAAAATCAAGCCAATTATTGATAGCTTCATTGCTATCATGTTCTAAATCAAAATAAATATTATTTAGTCTTTTATGATAGGTAATCTTATTAACCAAGAGACTGTGTGATAGATTAAGTGGACTTAATTTAAGTCTCGTTCCATATAATTTATTTATTGACTCAGTAAATTTAATGTTATGAATAATTCGGGCTGTACGGCCATTACCATCGGTAAAAGGGTGAATTCTGATAAAAAGTAAATGAATTAAGGCACTAAAAAGAAATGGACTGCTGTAGAGAGGATGCGTACCCTTAAATTTGTATACTTTAATAAAATCATTCATAAATTTTTGTACGTCTTCGGCCTTAGCACCTTTCCAAAAAACATCTTCACTTCCATCTTCATGTATAGTACTAACATTTACTTCAGTCTTACGATAACTATATGTTTCGGGAAGATCACCTTCCGTAACAAAATTATGTAAATTAAATATTCTTTTATGATTCATATTTAAAGTGTCGAAGTAAATATTTTTTTGAGACAAACTACTTTCATTAAATATTTGATTCTCAATTTTCTGACTAGAAGATAGTTCATCATACAACAGATATATCCAGTAATCAATTACATAATTTTCATCATGTTTAAAAAGATTATTCATATAGTTATCAAAATTTTGACTAGTATAGTTTAAGTGTTCTAATAATGATGGTAGTAATTTAATTTTACTTATGTACTCTTCGAGAGGAAAATAATTAACTATATCACTATTCATACCAAATTCATTAATCGACATAACATCACCTCTTTTTTTTCATAGTATTTTAGCACAAACGTTCGTATTTGTAAAGTTTTTTAAGAAAAAATAGAATGCCCTTATTTTAAGGCATTCTATTTAACTTGATAGACCATTATATTCTTCATTTAACATATTATATTTTTCATTTACTTTAGTATCTTCTGCTTTTTCGAGACTATACCATCCTTTTCTAAAAGCTAATTCGAATACTTCTCTTTGAAGACTTTTAATTTCATTAAACATTTCTTCATATTTACTAAATAAATGCTCGTTAGAGGCTTCAGTTAAAGCAACTGTATAGTTTTTTTCCATTTCTTTTAGAAGTGATAGAGAGGCATTTAGATAATCTTTATCATTTTCTTTTATACCACTTGGGACATCAGTTTTAGGATTACATATTTTGTTATTATTCATTTGCTTCTCCTTTCAATATACTTAAAATACTATTCATATTATTATGAAAAAGATTAGATACTCTCTCTACCATATCTTTTACTTCACTTTCAGAAATGTTTTCGATACTATTATACGTACTCTTATAAGCTCCGTAATTCCAATTAAACATATCAGATAGATAATCTAAGTCTTTTCCAGTTATGATATTCGGTACGACATTGTAACTTTCCATAATAAATTCTCCTTTCAATCTTATTATGTCTAAAAAAAGGAAATTCTAATCATCAAAATTATCTTTTGTTTAATTATTTACAAAAATGTCAAATAATTTGCTAAGCATTGACATTACCACTAATTTATTATATATTTTATATAGGAGGTAAACAAAATGGGAAATAACGATTTTGGTAATAGTAAAATTAATGACATAAATGTAGAAAACCCTGATCTTTTTCTAAATTTATTAGATAAAAAGGCTAAATTAGAAAAAAATGATGAAGATCTTTTTCCAAAAGTTCTTAAAAATAAGGAAATAGATGAAGAAGCTTCAAGAAGTAATGCCGAAACCGGCAAAATGAAACGAGACAAGGCAAGAAAATCTTCTCAAACAAATATTCCTACTAGCAAAAAAGGAAAAAAGCCCGCTAGTAAAGTTATCAGAGATAATTGGAAAGGCTTTGTATTGGGTTCCCTTTCGGCTGTTATAATTATTTCTACTGCCAGCAGAATAAAGTCAAATATACAAATTTCTGAAAAAGTTGAAGTTGGTAAAAATGCCGCGATGGAAATCTGTGAAAAAAATGGACTAACAACAACTAATGAAGATGGTGAAACAGTGGTTCTCGATTTTAGTAATAATGGCGTAGTTGTCAGTGGTGATGATCCTGTCGCTGTGAGAGCATATTATGAAGCACTTGATAGAGATAATGAACAATTAAATAATTTTGTTGTGCAAATAGTTTACGAAAATGGAAAAAATCATTTTGTTAATTTAAGGCAGTATTTAACGTATGGTGGCTTCGTTGATCATTACGATGGTACTCCTTCAATGGATGAATTCATGGTATATACTAATAATATTTATAAAAATATGTCTGATGAAGATATCAAAGAGTCACTTAAAAGTAGCCTTGTTCAAGGAATTGAAGATACTGATGAAAATACTATGACTGAAAATTCAGGCAAAGGAAGAAAATAATGAAGACTGACACTGTTGTGACGCTAGAAAATGGGAAAAATTATTTATTATTATTAGAAGATGACTACATGGATGAGGATTATTTCTTATCGGTTAGGCTTGATGAAAATAATGAGGCTACTGATGAATATATCGTTTTAAAATCAATAGAAAAAAATGGTGAAACATATGCTCAAAAAATAAATAATCCGATAATTTTGAGTCAATTATTAGAAGATTATAGTAATCAATACTATGATGATTATGATGAATAGTATAAAAATTGAAACAAGTTTATATACTTGTTTCAATAAAATAACAATCATATGAAAGGAAAATAGTTAAATGGAAACAATTGTATTAGATGATAATATAGAATATGTAATTATTAAAGAAGAAAAAATAAATGGTATTCTTTATACCTTATTTGCCAATGTAAATGATAGCAGTGATATTTGTTTTCGTAAGACAAAGATAGATTCTGATGGTGAAGAATACTATATCGGATTAGATAGTGATGAAGAGTTTGAGACCGTAGTTCAACACTTTTCAGAAAACATATTACAAGATTAACAAAAAAGCAGATAGCTAGGCAATAACCTTCTATCTGTTTTTAATTTGCATAAAATTAATTATTTTCTTTTGATACGAATCGTATAATGTGAATTACCACGATAATTTCCATTAGAATCAAAGTCTTCGTCGCTGTCGTAAGTAAAAGCAGTTAAAATAATATTTTCGACATTATCTATTCCATCAACTGCATAAATTTTTATCGAAGTAATAATAGTATTATCATCTACATTCTCTAAATGACTATAAATAGTTCCATCCGCTTGATTATAGTCATCATATAGGTAGACATAAAAATATTCACTAAATTTATAAATATCAGGTTCAAGAAAATTTCCTTCAAAGTTTTCACCATTACTCAAAATGAATTTGATATTATAGCCAATTTTATATTTACTTATGTCTTCACTATACATATCGTAATATTTTCTCCATGTATCTTTGAAAGAAGTGCCATCAATTTCTTTTTCATCAGTAAAAAATACTTCAAATGAACCTATATCAACGCCATTTGTAAACGAAGCAAAATAAGTATCTTCTATAACACTTTTATTATGATAATTATTATTATAGGCAAATAATCCTAATTTGATAGGATTATCATCTTCATAACTATCTTCTTTTGTTTCTTCTTCAATAGAAGTATTTTCTTCCTTTTCATCAATATAAATATTATTTTCTTTTTTACTACAGCCACATAGCATTACCAGTAATAGTATTACAATTATCTTTCTCATATTAAATACACCTTAACCAAACATAAAATTGAAACAAGTTTAAATACTTGTTTCAATTTTATACTATTCATCATAATCATCATAGTATTGATTACTATAATCTTCTAATAATTGACTCAAAATTATCGGATTATTTATTTTTTGAGCATATGTTTCACCATTTTTTTCTATTGATTTTAAAACGATATATTCATCAGTAGCCTCATTATTTTCATCAAGTCTAACCGATAAGAAATAATCCTCATCCATGTAGTCATCTTCTAATAATAATAAATAATTTTTCCCATTTTCTAGTGTCACAACAGTGTCAGTCTTCATTATCTTCCTCCTCTACCAGGATTTTCAGTCATAGTATTTTCAACAGTATCCATGATTTCAGGTTCATCAACTTCAGGCTCAAGATTATTAGTATTCTGCTTAGACATACTAGACTTTTTAGCCAAACTTTTTAATCTTTTTAATAAAACTTTCTTCTCTGCATTGGAAAGAGTTTTAGAACTTGTAACATCATTTTCAATCTTTAAAATTCCTTGATTAATTTCTTCTGATGAAGTGATACCAATCTTAGACTTAAGATCTTTGATTTCCGTAATTGTCGATTTATACTCGGCAGAACGATTTGGAATAAACAAGCCAGCTCCAATGAGACCTAAACCACCAATTCCAGCTGCGGTAACAAGATTTTGAGCTGCGACAGCGGCACTTTGTGCTTTAAAAGCAGCAAGACTAGCAATTTTAGCAGCTCCAGCAAGTCCATGACCACCCAAAGTCCATGCACCGGAAAGCCCATTAAAAGCACCTGACATACCAGTTAAATTAAACAAAGTTGTATTGGCAGCATGTAGTGCAGCCTTTTCAGCAGCACTAGCCAAATGCCAAGCATTGCTATTAGCTAACATTTGTGAAATTAATCCTGAAGTGAATGTTGCCTGTTTAGCAGCCATCAATGCAGGTAAGAGTTGTGTAAATACTACCGCTGCTGATACTGCTAATGCTGTTATACCTAAGGCAATTAAAATTTGTTTCTTATGGTCTTTAATCCACTGCCAAGGAGTAGTTTTAACTACTTTTACAGGTTCCTCATCTTTAGTAATTACTCTTTCAGATAAAACTTCTGCTTCACTAGGCTCTACCGGACTATATATATCATCTACAGTTAACCCCTTACTATTAAGGTACTCACTATATTTATCATCACCAGGTTTAATGCCTTTTTTCTTTAATTCTTCAATTTCTTCTGAACTTAGTCCAGGATGCCATTTTTTATTATTGGCTACTTCATCTTTAATTGTATTGTACTCTTCACTTATTTTATCGTACATTTCTTTAACATTTTTATACTTTTCTTGAACCGAATCAGCGAAGCGCTTATATTCGTCATAAGTTACTTCACCATTTATATACTTTTCACCAAGTTCTTTAAGAGCATCTAAATCTTTATTATAATCCTTTAATAAGGCATCATAAATCTCTGCTCTTTTACGATAAGAACTTTCATAAGGAGCAAAATCAATTCCTTTAGGTTTTTCATCTTCTTCTTTCCTTTTTTTCTCATCATCTTCATGGCTGCGAATTTCTATATATATTTTGATTTGTTTAGAAGTTAATCCCCTATCTAATAATTCTTGTTCTTCTTGTGTTAATTTAATAGAATCTTTGAATAAATTAAAATCATTGAGTAAAGATTTTGCTTTGTTTTTTTCATTTTCTAAATCAGCACGTTTTTTAAATAATTCTTTTTGATCTTCACTGAGAATTACACGATTATTCTCATCATATTTCAATCCTTCAGGTCCTATTGCACTGCTTACAAGCTCGCGTTCTCTTTTTTCTAATTCTTCAATTCTTTGATTAACTTTTTTAACTTTTTCTTCAACATTTTGTATTAACTTTTCTTTTATTTCAATTAAATAAAATAAGTTGGCAGCATACTCATCTTTTCTTTCAGCAAAGTTATCACTATCTTTTAAAGCATTTATTTTATCAACTTGCGAATTATATTTTTCAATAATAGGATTAAAATCTAATAAATCAGGGTTATGCAAAGGTGCAATTTTATTATAGTGCTCCATATTCTTTATATTTTCATTTAGCTCTTTAAATACTTCACTAGCACTATTTTCTAAAATACTTTTATTTGATTCTTGTATTTCCTGTTCTTTTTTAATTTCATCGTTTAATTTTTCTATTTCTTCTTTAGAAGTAGCTTTGCTAATATCATCCTTGTATTTATTAATTTTTCTTGTAGATTCCATCGCGGCATTATAAGCATTCACCACTTTTTCTACCTTATCAATGTTCCAATCAGTATTAGAAAGTTGATTTAAAATATCTTGCTGTGTTAAAATGCCACCATCTTGATACTCATCAAGTCTCTTTTGCCAATCACTTTTTTCTTTCATAAGTTCTTGTAATCGATTATTATAACTTTCAATATTCATATAGCCATCTCTCCTTATAATCTCTATAAACAATATATCACAATATAAAATTTTTGTCAATTTTTAATTGAATTTTTTCAGGTTAAAATTATAGTTTGAAATTATAACTGTCATTCTTATTAACAAATTCAATACTTTATAAAGAAATT
>CANQPC010000020.1 GCA_947625625.1 uncultured Bacilli bacterium | reverse complement strand
TTAATTCCAACTGGTCTGTTAGAGAATTGCAAAGACAATTAGATACATCTTTATTTGAAAGACTTTTACTTTCCGATGGAAGTGTCAATAAAGAAAAAGTTTTAGAATTATCTAAGAAAGGTCAAATTTTGAGTAACCCTAGTGATATTATTAAACAACCTTATGTCTTTGAGTTTTTAGGAATAAAAGAACCTAAACCCCTTTTAGAAAAAGATTTAGAATATAAATTAATTAGACATATAGAAGATTTTTTACTAGAACTTGGTAAAGGTTTTATGTTTGTAGGCTCTCAGCAAAGAATCACACTTAATAATATTGATTATTATATTGATATGGTATTTTATAATAAATTTTTAAAATCATATGTCTTAATAGATTTAAAAATGAATAAGCTAAAAGCAGAAAATTTAGGACAAATGAATATGTATTTAAATTATTATGAAAAAGTAATTAATTCAGAAGATGATGGGAAACCGATTGGTATCATACTTTGTGCTGAAAAAGACCAAGTTGCTTTAGAATTTGCTTTAGGTGGTTTAGCAAATAATATTTTTGCTTCAACTTATACTTACTATATTCCTGATAAAGAACAATTAATTAGTGAAGTTGAAAAAGTATTAGAAAGTAATCAATAATTAAAAAAGAATATTTATATGAGTTTTTTAACATAAAATATCAAAAAAGTTAAAAATAAACACCTAAAAATAATACAAGGGAACATACAGTCGCTTCCTTGTTTTGTTTATAAGTTCGTGTTAAAATATAGTATTGAAATTTATTTAGTATCATTTAATGTTATTTAGTGATATTTAGTAAAATAGTGAGGAGGTAATTATGTTTAAATTAGTATCAAAATATAAACCCAGTGGCGATCAACCGAAAGCGATTGAAGAATTAGTAAAAGGAATTAACGAAGGTAAGAAACATCAAGTTTTATTAGGAGCTACAGGTACTGGAAAAACTTTTACGATAGCAAATGTAATTAAAGAAGTTAATAAACCAACTTTAGTTTTAGCACACAATAAGACACTAGCGGGACAATTATATTCCGAATTTAAAGAACTTTTCCCCGAAAATAGAGTTGAATATTTCGTATCTTATTACGATTATTATCAGCCTGAAGCTTATGTACCAAGCACTGATACCTATATAGAAAAAGACTCTAGTATCAATGATGAAATAGATGAACTTCGTCATAGTGCCACTAGTGCTCTCATATCGCGAGATGATGTCATAGTTGTTGCCTCCGTATCATGTATATATGGTATCGGAGAAATTGAAGAATATAAAAAGAAAATGCTTACCTTAAATGTAGGTGAGACATTAGAACGTGACGAAGTACTTAAGAAACTAGTAGAAATGTTATATGAAAGAAATGATATCGATTTAAAGAGAGGAACTTTTAGAGTAAGAGGAGACGCTCTAGAAATAATTCCCGCAAATGAGAGGACAAATGGTTTTTTAATCGAATGGTTTGGTGATGAGATTGACCGAATAAGTGAAGTTGATACAATTACAGGTCATATTTTAAAAGATAAAAAGACTATATCTATTTTTGCAGCTTCTCACTTTGTTACTGATGAAGAGCGAGTAAAGATAAGCATTGAAAGAATACTTAAAGAAAAAGAAGAGCGAGTTAAGTATTTTAAAGAGAACAATAAACTTATCGAAGCCCAGAGAATCGAAGAACGAGTAAATTATGATATGGAGATGCTTGCGGAAACAGGATTTTGCCGAGGTATAGAAAATTATTCGCGACATATCGCCCTAAAAGGAGAAGGAGAGTCACCTAATACTTTGATTGACTTCTTTCCAAAAGACTTTCTTCTTGTTATCGATGAATCCCATGTGACGATTCCACAAGTTAAGGCCATGTATAATGGCGACCGAGCTAGGAAACTTAATTTAGTCGACTATGGCTTTCGTCTTCCCAGTGCCCTCGATAATAGACCACTTCGTTTTGAAGAATTTGAAGGAAAAATAAATCAAGCTATCTATGTTTCCGCTACTCCGGGTGATTATGAACTCGGAAAAACTCACGGACAATTTGTCGAGCAGATAATTAGGCCAACGGGATTATTAGACCCACTAATCGAAGTAAGACCAACTAAAAATCAAATCGATAATTTAGTTGAGGAAATAGAAAGACAAAATAGTAAAAATGAGCGAACACTAGTTACGACACTTACTATTCGTATGGCAGAAGAATTAACTAACTATTTAAAAAGTATCGATATTAAAGTTGCCTATTTACATAATGAAGTAAAGACATTAGAAAGGCTTAAGATAATTAGAGAACTTCGTCTTGGAAAATATGATGTCGTCGTTGGTATAAACCTTTTACGCGAAGGAATTGACATTCCTGAAGTCAGTTTAATAGCTATTATGGATGCCGATAAACAAGGCTTTTTGAGAAGTACGAGAAGCCTAATTCAGACTATTGGTAGAGCGGCTCGCAATGCCAATGGTAGAGTAATTATGTATGCTGATATTATCTCCGATAGTATGGATGAAGCTATCAAAGAAACCGAAAGAAGAAGGTGTATTCAGGAAGAATATAATAAAGTACATAACGTAGTTCCTAAAACGATAATTAAAGAAATTAGTGAAGTTATATCTAATGAAGAAGAAAAGAAAGTCCAAAAAGAAGAAAAGTTAAGTAAGAAAGAAAAATTAGAACTTATCGATTCTCTTACCAAAGAGATGAAACAGGCAGCGGCTTCCTTAGATTTTGAAAGAGCTATGGAACTTCGCGATATTATTTTTGATTTAGAAGAGAATAACAAATAACATTATTCTCTTTTTTTTAAAAGCCAAAGATAACCCAAAAGCCTAGACATATTACCCCAAGATATTCCAAAAGTAAAATAAATACGTTACCAAAGCAAGGAGCAAAGAGAGTAATTAAAAGTTGATAAAAAGTAATCACCATTAACATCAGTACAATAAGAAGTAAAAATAGTTTAAATCCGACACATAGTCGAAACCAATTAAAGAAATTATTAAACATAGATATCACCTACATTATTGTATGAATTACTTTCTTTTTTGCCATTGAAATAAAAATGTAAATAGTAGTAAATAGTCTTGTTAAAATAATAAATTTATGATAGAATTAAGATGTAAAATGAGGTGGTTCTCTATGGAAAGTAATACAGTATTATTTGATGTATCTGAAGTAAATAGTGAAGTTATTAAAGATACTTTGACAAGTGTTCTCGAAGCCTTAGATGAGCGAGGCTACAATCCGATTAATCAACTAGTAGGCTATATAATATCTGGCGATTTAGGCTATATTTCTTCCTATAAGGAAGCTCGCAATAAAATAGCCAAAATTGACCGTGATGTTTTAGTTGAAGAGTTATTAAAAAGTTATCTAAGATGAGATATTTAGGAATAGACTTAGGTACAAAAACCGTCGGACTTGCTCTATCTGATGAAACTAAAACGATAGCTAATTCTCTTAAGACAATATACTTTGATAACGAAGATTATTTAAGTACTATCGCCGAATTAAAAGAAATAATTAGAGAATATGATATTCAAAAAATAATACTTGGATTACCTATAAATATGAATGGTACCTTAGGAGAACGTGCAAATATAACATTAGCCTATAAAAAGATGCTTGAAGATAATCTTGATATTGAAGTAATAATGTTTGATGAACGTCTTACATCAGTTATATCTAATTCGATATTAATAGAAGCTGACTTATCGAGAAAGAAAAGAAAAAAGAAAGTCGATTCGCTAGCGGCTCAAATAATATTACAAGATTACTTAGATAAGGAGAAAAATGAAAATGAATAAAGAAAATACATTTAAAGTATTAGGAAAAGATGGAAAGGAAATAACCTTCGAAGTCCTATTTACTTTTGAATCGGATGAAACCGGTAAAAATTACATGATTTATACTGATAATAGTAGAGATGATGATGGAAATATTCGCGTCTATGCATCTGTCTTTGTTCCTGATGCAGATCCTTTAGAATTATTACCAGTCGAAACGGAAAGAGAGTGGAAGATTATCGAAACCATTCTAACTGCTATTCAAGAAGAAAACAAAAAGAATAATGGAGAAGAAAATAATTAATTTTCTTTTGGAGGTAAAATGAAAAAATTTAGAAATATTGCTCTAATATTACTGGTAGTTTTTACTGTCGTAATAGTTTCTCTTTGCACGTATTATAATTATAATATTTCTAGAGTATCTAGTGATGATACTTTAAAAGTAGTTGAGATAAAAGAAGGTGGCATCAAAAGTATTGGTACTACTTTAAAAGAAAATAATTTGATTCGTAATGTAACAGTATTTGCCATTTACACTAAGATTACTGGTAAAAATAATCTTAAAGCTGGAATATACGAATTTTCAGAAAATATGGGTGTTAAAAAAATTGTCGATCTTCTCGAAGAAGGTAAAGGAGGCAATCCTAACGAGATAGCAATTACTTTTCGTGAGGGAATTAATATTCGCGAAATAGCTTCTCTAATAAGTGAAAATACTAATAACTCATATGATGATGTGATGGCAAAAATAAATGATAGCAACTATGTAGATAGTCTAATAGAAAAGTATTGGTTCTTAACTGAGGATATAAAAAATAAAGATATATATTATCCTTTAGAAGGCTATCTATTTCCTAATACCTATCGTTTTGCCAGTAAAGATGTCAGTATTGAAGATATAATTACCAAAATGTTAGATGAAATGGATAAAGAATTATCTAATTATCGAGAAAAAATTGAAACGAGTAATTTTTCCGTCCATGAATTCTTAACTTTGGCTTCAGTTGTCGAACTTGAAGAAGCCGAATCAGAAGATAGAGGACAAGTAGCGGGTGTATTTTATAATAGATTAAATTCATCATCTTTTCCAACTCTTGGCAGTGATGCTACTACCTATTATGCT
This sequence comes from uncultured Bacilli bacterium, assembly GCA_947625625.1. Lineage (GTDB taxonomy): Bacteria > Bacillota_I > Bacilli_A > RF39 > UBA660 > CAG-302. The sequence goes on along the minus strand of CANQPC010000020.1, from coordinate 17,580 downwards.
TCGAAGATTGATGACCGCTCATACAAACTTACTACTTCTGAATTAAATGATTGTTCTAATAAATATAATACGAGATGTCAAACTAATGTTGGGCTTCCCATTGGACCTATTTGTATTCCTTCTTTAGTTTCTATCGAAGCATCAATAAGTCCTGAAAGCCATGACTATTATTATTTTGTTAATGATTGTCAAGGAAAATTATATTTAAGTAGAAATGAAACAGAACATAACAATATCATAAACAAACTTAAGAGAGAAAATAATTGGTGTGCTTAAGATGGAAGTAATTTTTACTTCCTTTTTAAGTAGTATAAAATGTAAAGTTATATGTTTTATCTTTAAAAAATAAAAAAACTATTATATAATATACTTAAAGAGGTGTAATAATGAAATTAAACATTGGTGTAATCTTTGGAGGAAATAGCTTAGAACATGAATTATCTATTCTAACTGCCGTTCAAGCTATGGAAAATATTGATAAAGAAAGATATGAAGTCATACCAATTTATGTAACTAAGAATTTAACTTTTTACAGCGGTGGAATGCTTAAATATATTGATAGTTATAAAGATTTTAATCTTATTAAAAGATATGCTCGAAAAGTAAATCTTGTCAATAAGGAAGGAAAGTTTATTTTGGAAACTACTGGTTTAATTCGCCACGTTTATAAAGAGATTCACTTGGCCTTTCCTATGGTTCATGGCAAAAATACTGAAGATGGCTCGATAGTAGGATTCCTCGAAACTCTCGGTATTCCTTTTGTTGGAAGCGATATATACAGTTCGGCCGTCGGACAAGACAAAATATTCACGAAAGAAATCCTCGAAGCGAACTCTCTTCCTGTTACAGATTATGTTCATTTTACTGATATTGATTATCAAACCGATAAAGAAAGTATTTTTAAAAAGGTTGATAAATTAGCTTATCCCCTTATTATTAAGCCCGCTAGATTAGGAAGCAGTATTGGAATAGAAATTGTAAATCGAAAAGAGGAACTTGAGTCTTCTATCGAGAAAGTTATGAAAAATGATAGCAGAGTTTTAATTGAAGAATATGTTGAAAATCATAGTGAATATAATATGGCCGTTCTTCTAAGTAAAGGAAAATTAATTGGTTCAGTTATCGAAGAAATCGAAAAAGATAGTCCTTGTGATTATTATGATAAATATCGCCACGATAATGATGAAACTTATAAAAAAATATATCCCGCTGACATTTCCAAAGCCCTTACTGAAGAAATTGAAAAGACCAGTAAGAGAGCTTATAGTGCCTTAAACTTAAGTGGCGTAGCTAGAATAGACTATATTTATGACAATAAGAAAAAAGAACTATATATTAACGAAATAAATACTATTCCTAATTTCTTCTCTCATCATCTTTTTGAAGATAAAAATATTGACTATCGTGAATTATTAGGAATAATGATTAAAGAGGCAATCGATAAAATACATAAAGAATCAGCAATGATTAAAGACTTTGATGATGAATCTTTTAAAAAGGTTACCAGCAAAGATGTAAAGGAAATGAAATAATGTATGGTTATATAAAAGGAATAATTACCGATATCGAACCAAACTATATTATTATCGAAAATAATAAAATTGGCTATCAAATTTTTGTTTCTAATCCTTATGGATTTATTATTGGAAATGAATATACTATTTATATTTATTCCAATATTCGCGAAGATGAATATTCATTATATGGATTCAAAACTAAAGAAGAAAAAGAATTCTTTTTAAAGCTAATATCTGTCAAAGGTCTCGGACCCAAGATGGCTCTACCTATTTTAGCTACTGGTTCTATCGATTTAATTTCGGAAGCTATTGAAACTGAAAATATAAATTATCTTAAGAAGTTTCCTAAAATTGGCGATAAAGTAGCTAAGCAAGTCGTTCTTGACCTTAAAGGTAAACTAAATGTTTTAAATACTGGCTTATTTGCCAGAGAAGACCATTCGAATGAATTAATTGAAGCTCTTCTTGGATTAGGGTATAAGCAAGCTGATGTCAAAAAAGTAGCCAATAAAATCGATTCATCATTGCCACTTGAAACACAAATAAAAGAAGCTCTAAAACTATTACTTAAATAGTTTAGGCTTCTTTTTTTAAAACTTTCGATATAATCCAATTGCCTTTCCTAAGATAGTTGCCTCTTTTAAAATAATAGGAAGCATAAAATCATTTTCTGGCTGTAATCTAATATAATCCTTCTCTTTGTAGAATCTCTTAATTGTAACTTGATTTTCTTCGTCCATTGCAATGACAATTTCCCCATTTTTAGCATTATCGCATCTTTCGACGATTACTATATCTTTATCGAATATACCAGCATTTATCATTGAATCACCTTCGACGCGAATAGTAAATACTTCCTTTTTCTTTGGAAGTAAATATGAAGGAAGGCTGATAACTTCATCTGGTACTTCGATAGCCTCGATAGGATTCCCCGCTGTTACCTTTCCTAGTAGGGGAACAGTAACAGTTCCTTCCGATTTAATTTCAAACTCATTTGGAACTAACAGTTCGAGTAAATGATTACTTCCTTTTCCTCTTTTTAGATAGCCTTTGGAAATTAGCTTATTTACATGAACGTGTGCCGTTGCTGGTGAGCTAAGGTCGAAATTAGAAGCTATCTCTCTAATCGAAGGGGGGTATTTCTTTTCAGCTGAAAACTTTTTTATATATTCTAGTATTTCTTTCTGTCTTTTTGTTAATTTTTTATCTGAATCAAGATTTTTTTCCTGGATTTTAACCACTTTATTATCTCCTTTCATTTATATATTAACATATAAGATGTCAAATGTCAAACAAATATTCGCTTTTTTTAATTTTTTCTATTGACACGAACAAAAGTACGTATTATAATAATATTGTAAGAAAGGGATGATAGATATGGAATTTGTAAAGAGAAATAAAGGAGTAATAGTTTTCTATTTACTGATTGCACTTGCTACTCTAGTAGTAATTCAAAGTAATGAAAGAAATTTAAAAGTAGAAAGTAATTATGTCTATCTGGAAAGATAGATTTTTTAATTACTTATAAAAATTAATAAAAATCTTTTCAAAAATTAAAAATTATACTATAATATATATATAAAAAGAAAGAAGGAATTTATGAGTAATGCAAAATCTAAAATGCTAGTTATTGTGTCAGCGGTATTTTTAGTACTTGTAGGTATTGGACTATATATATTATTTGAAAAACAAGGATATGGAAATTATAAGAGAGGAGAGGTTATATCGTATAATTTAAAAGATTATGTTGATACTACTTTACTTACTTATAATGATTATGATGATGTCTATACTTCTATTAATGTATCTAAAGTTACTATTAAGAATATTGAAGATAGTCCCGAAATAAACTCTTTTGAGATGAGGGAAGAAGAAATTATCGGTTATATAAAAGATTACTACGAAGAGATGCATAAGGAAGATTATTTGCCCGCTAGCAGTGTCGACAGTGTAATAAAGACGCAAATAAATGGTACAGTTTTATCTGTTTATTATGAAGTAGATTTTTTACTTGACAAAGATATTTATGAAGACAATGAGAAAAAATATATTACTACTATTAACATTGATTTAGCTACTAATAAAGTATTGAGTACTGAAGATTTATTATCTAAATACAACTATACTAAAGAATATATTTCTGAAAAAATATTTGAAGAAGACGTCATGATTGATAAAGGACAGATTGTTATCGACAAGAGTACTAATATTTCTCTTACTGAAGATGATATTGTAAGAAAGAAAGATACTTATGTAAATGGCATAATTTCTGAGTTCAACAATATAATGAAAGTGTATATTGAAAAAGGAACACTAGTTATTGTCTACGATACTAAAGAATTAAATGATTTGTTTTTTGATAATTACTTTGAAACGAATATCAAAACAAAATATTTGAAATAGAAAACGCTAAGAATTGTTAAATTTAAAGGAGGGAATATAAACTATGGAAACAAAGCAATTTAAGAGAGTAATTCCTATTACTGAAATAGACATATCGGAAAGATTTAAAATTACCGCGGAGCTTAGAATGTATAGAAATAATGATGGTCTATATCTAGCGGAGCTTCCACTTGTTTCAAAAGAGGCAGGAGTAGTTGGAAATACATGTTATATATTTTCTGAATTGACTCCAGAAGAGCAGGCTAAGTATTTTGATAAATCGATACTAGTTCCTGTAACTTCTGAAGAAGTAAGACAAATTTATGAAGAAGATTCAAAACGAATATTTCCTAAAAGAAAAGTAAGAAAACCTAAAAACATAGAAGAGAAACAATAATAATGAAGTTTCACTTCTTTTTTTCTTTCTTCCTGAATATTATTAATTGGTGATATAATGAATGAGATAGATCCTCGAAAATATGAACGTATTATTAATAAAAATGCCAAAAGTAAAGACAGTAAAGCCAAAAAATATTTTAAAAATTTAGGTATCAGAGTTCTTCTAGTTACAGTTATTTTTCTTTCCGTAATAATTATATGTAAAAAAGAGAGTGGCCTAAAAGATAAATTTTATAATTATTTATATTCTGAAGATATTTCTTTTACTAAAATAAATAAATTATATAATAAGTATCTAGGAGGTATCTTTCCCATTAAAAGTACTAGTAAAACTAAAGAAGTATTTAGTGAAGATTTAAAATATAACGATATTTCAGTCTATCATGATGGTATTAAATTATCGATTGATGAAAATTACTTAGTACCCGCTATTGAAGAAGGAATGGTTGTCTTTGTTGGCGAAAAAGAAAACTATGGTAATGTTATTATCGTCGAAAATTTAGATGGTATAAACTTTTGGTATGGAAACATTAGTAATTCTTCCGTTAAATTATATGATTATGTCGAAAAGGGTAGTCTGATAGGAGAAGCAAGTAGGGAGCTATATCTTGTCTTTAGTAAAGAAGATAACTATTTAAATTATGAAGAATATTTATCATAAAATTGAATTTCATTACACGTATTTAATATTAGCTTTTGGTTTTGTCATAACGGGACATTTTATTAATTTAATAGTTCTAACTCTTCTTATTTTAATTCACGAACTAGGTCATGTCACTAGTGCTTTCTTATTAAAATATAAAATAAGTAAAATAATTATATATCCTTACGGAGGCCTTACTAAGTTAGAGACATTAATAAATACTAGTATTATTAAAGATTTTATTATTGCTATTTCGGGAGTTTCTTTTCAAATCATCTTTTTTTTAATCGTATCTCTTTTTCATACCAGAGGAATTATAAGAAGTTACACTTATAATCTATTTTTGATATATCATCAAAGTATGCTCTTATTTAATTTATTGCCTATTATTCCTCTTGATGGCTCTAAAATTATGAACCTTATATTATCAAAATTTTTTTATTATCGCCTTGCTAATCAAATAACTGTCTATCTTTCTCTTATTGTTCTCTTTATTGCCGTTCGCTTTGAAGTCTTTGCTAGAAACTATAGTACCATTATGATTATTTTTGTACTATTAAAAAATATTTATACTTTTTATGGTGAATTAGACTATATTTATCATAAATTTTTACTGGAAAGATATTTATATAAATTTAATTATTCTAAAGTTAAAATAATAAAAAATCCTAACAAAATGTATAAAGATAAGAAACATTTTTTTCTCTATCATAAAAAAATAATTCCCGAACACGAATTTTTATATCATTTTTTATATAAAAAGCAGTAAAATCATTTGACTAAAGATATAAATTATGATAAAATTGTATTGTTTTGAAGACCTCGAGTTGATTCTCAACCACATTGAAAAGGTATAAAGTTCCTTAGGGACACCTTAAGAGTGAGTCTTAAAAATATGTAAGGAGGTAAAAAAATGAAAGCTATTATTGAAACTGGTGGAAAACAATACTATGTTTCTGAAGGAAGTACTATCTATGTTGAAAAATTAGTAGGTAGTGAAGGAGACAAAGTTGTTTTTGATAAAGTTTTAATGAGAGATGGTGTAGTGGGTAACCCTTATCTTGACTCTGTTAAAGTTGAAGGCAAAATAGTAAAACAAGGAAAGCAGAAAAAAATAACTGTTTTCAAATACAAGCCAAATAAGAGATCTACGAGAGTAAAAAAAGGACACAGACAACCATATACTAAAGTAGAGATTACAAAAATAAAATAGGTGATTTTAAATGATTAAAATATACCTAACTAAAGAAAATGACATAATTAAAAAAGTTGTCATTAAGGGACATGCCATGTATGCTGACTTTGGGAAAGATATCGTCTGCAGTGCAGTATCTTCGACAGTTATAACTTCTGTCAATGCTTCACTTTCGATTGATAATACGTCACTTTCTTATGATGACAGCCAAGGCCTAGTTATTAATATAAACAAATTTGATAATGTAACTACTAAGATAATTAATAATATGATAAATGGGCTATTAGAGTTAGAAAAGACATATCCTAAAAATATACAAATTAAGGAGGAAAATAATGAATAAATTAATGTTATTTAATATACAATTATTTGCTCATAAAAAAGGTCAATCATCTACTAGTAATGGAAGAGATTCTGCTGGTAGAAGATTAGGTGCTAAAGCATCAGATGGAGAATACGTAACTGCGGGTTCTATTATTTACCGTCAAAGAGGAACGAAAATTCATCCCGGAACAAATGTAGGTAGAGGTACTGATGATACGCTCTTTGCTACTATTTCTGGTTATGTTAAATATTCACGTCTTGGCAAAGACAGAAAACAAGTAAGTGTATACGAAACAAAATAAAGAGCATGAAAAGTGCTTGACAACAGTATAAATTATTGTTATAATTTATATTGTCTTGGGGAATTAGCTCAGTTGGCTAGAGCATCTGCCCTGCACGCAGAGGGTCAAGGGTTCGAGTCCCTCATTCTCCACCATTCGGGAAGTGGCTCAACTTGGTAGAGCACCTGGTTTGGGACCAGGTGGTTGCAGGTTCAAATCCTGTCTTCCCGACCATTTGCTTTTTAAAGCCTTGTTATTCAGGGCTTTTTTATTTTGATTTATAACTTTTAGACTTTATTTTTCTTTCTATGTATGATATAATCATGCTATGACTTTTTGGAAAGAAATATCATGCTAGGGGGATAAGTATGGAATTACCATTTGAATATATTATATTTAAGCTCATGTTAAATTTAAAATATCGTGAAAAAGAAGCCAAAATATCTAAAGATAATCTATATTTAATTATCGATAAATTATTTGCTCTTCTTCCTCTTCGTGAAGAAGAACTGGAAGAAATTAGAGAAGATTATCATTTTAGCTATGTTATTTCTGATATAATAAATAATTATAGTGAATATTTAAGCTCTGATGAAGAATATATCTATTTAGATATCGATACTTATTCCCTTGAAGAACTCCTTTTAGCTATTGAAGAAGATTACCCTCAAAAATTAATTAATCAAGTTAGAGAAGTTCTCGAAGGAAATTACATATTTACCGAACTATCTGGAATTAAGATTCCGACAAAATTTTACAACTATCTTCTCGATACTGAAAGAAAAATAGAAAAAGCATATCGTGAATATCCTTTTATGAAAAATAATCCCAACTTTATCCATAGCTTAAATCTTCTCCTTTTAAAAAGAAAGATGCTAACTTTTTATATGAAAAATAATACTGATTATGATGAATATTATGATTTATATGTATATAGTGAGAATGTTGCTTTTAATAGTAGAGAAAAGCTTATAATTAATTTCCTCAATTCGAGTGATGATTTGACTAGTGAAGATATTCTATCTGACCCTTTCTTAAGTGCCATCTTTCATACTGAAGAACTTTCTCTCTATAATATTCATAATAGAATAGCTAAAGATATTAGTCTGATATATTCATCTTCAGATGATGACGAAGAAATAAATTCCCTTTTTACTAAACAAAAATTTTACCTTACTTTTCTAAAATTATTAGAAGAAGAAATGGAAAGTATTAGTAGCGGACAAATATTATATGAACTTAAGACATGTAGGTATCGTATTATGAATGTTTTAGATAGTCTGTATGGAACGCTAACTATATTTGGAAATGAATATTTACAAGATAATGGAAAGACCTTATTAAAGGGAGATTACTTCTTCTCAGAAGATAAAGAACCCTATATTTTTAAAGAAAATTATACCTTTATCGATAAAAAGATTTACTTCTTGATTGATGAATTACTAAGATATGAAGATTTATCTTATCGAGGAAATAGTAGTAGAAAATTAAATATTGACACATATTATTTTAATATCATTAAAAAACTTCTTATTAAAACATATTATTACCTTACTGATGATGAAAATATAAAAGATAGTATTATTCATAATAGTAAGTATGGTATAAATAAAATAAGCACTAGCTTATTAGATAGTGTAATAAAAGGTAAAAAGAAAAATACTCGTATTAAAAAGAATTTTGAAAAAAATAAATAATTAAAATAAAAGAGAACTTTCATTTTTGTTCTCTTTTTATATTTTTAATAATTCCCAAAATTATAAGTACCAAGATACTTCCTAAAGTAGCAGTAATAAGCTGCGTTTCACTCATTGATACACTAAGAATATCAAATACTTTTTTTGGCGGTGAAAGAATTAATGCCATAAGCCTAAATCCCAAGTAAATAGCGGTAACTTTGCCAATGACCGCTGCTCCAGCAGTAATAATATAGTTAACTTTCTTCTGAAGATATAATTTCTTATATAAATAGATAAAAATAAAATTACCAATCCAAATAAAGGGAATCATAGCTTTTGAATATATCGTGGCTTCACTAAATAATAATCCCCCTAAAATAGTTGCCATACTTGGCATAGTACATACTAGGGCAGTTTTTACTTTTCCTTTTAAGAAGAGAGCAGCTATTATAAGTAATGCATTAACTATCGTACCAATAATTAATTGTGAATTACTTCCAAGCGGTACAATTCTAGCAAGAAAAGTTGGAACAAAGACGAGAAATATTGATAGAAATACCGTCATAATAATATCGTATGTCTTACTTAAATTTACAATTCTTTTATCTAAAGCTTTTATCATCTTAAACACCTCTTTTTAATTATAACATCATTTTTTATTTATTTTTAGCAAATAACTCCCTGTTGATAAATTTTACATCACATTATGTCAAATAAAGAAAAATATATTTACAAACAAAACTATTTATAGTAGAATATAATCATAGAGTGGCATAAAGTGGAAGAAAGTGGGGGATATTATGCTGATAGGTGAATATCATCACAATATTGACGAAAAGGGAAGATTGATTATACCTTCTAAATTTCGTGAAGATATTGGTAATTCTTTCGTTGTAACGAGAGGGTTAGACGGCTGTCTATTCGTTTATGCAATGGGCGAATGGGAAAAAATCATATCTAAATTAAAAACTCTTCCTTTCACTAAAAAAGATGCGAGAACATTTAATCGTTTCTTCATGTCTGGTGCTACTGTATGTGAATTTGACAAACAAGGTAGAATAAACATACCATCTTCATTGACCGCTTATGCCGGACTTCAAAAAGAATGTACGATAATTGGGGTAAACGATCGCCTAGAAATATGGGCTACTGATAAATTCGATAGCCTAATCGAAGAAAATCTTGACCGAGTTTCTGACGTAGCGGAAAATTTATTTGAAGGATTTGATATTGATGCATAAGACTGTCTTGTTATATGAAGCAGTCGATAATTTGCATATTAAAGAAGATGGAATTTATGTTGATGCTACTTTGGGTTTTGGGGGACATAGTGGTTTAATTTTGAAAAGAATAAAAAGGGGCTTTCTTTTCGCCTTTGACAAAGACGATATGGCTATATCTAGTAGCGGCCCTAAATTACGCTTGATAGGTGATAATTTTGAAATTATTAAATCTGATTTTTCTCATTTGAAGGAAGAATTAAAAAAGAGAAATATTGAGCGGATTAATGGCATTGTCTTTGATTTAGGAGTATCATCTCCACAACTAGATATTGCTGAGCGCGGCTTTAGCTATCATCATTGCGCTAATCTCGATATGCGTATGGACCAAAGTCAAAAACTTTCTGCATACGAAGTTGTCAACGAATATTCTTATGAAGATTTATTCCGTATTATAAGAGATTATGGTGAAGAAAAATATGCTCGAAGTATTGCCAAAAATATTGTTAAAGAAAGAGAAAGCAAAAAGATTGTAACGACATTTGATTTAGTTGATATTATTAAAAAGAGTATCCCTTATCGGGCTATGAAAGATTCTCATCCTGCCAGAAAGGTCTTTCAAGCTATACGTATTGAGGTAAATAATGAATTAGAATCTTTAAAAGTTGCTTTGGAAGATGCTATTGAAATGCTCGAAGTAGGTGGAAGAATCTCGGTAATTACTTTTCATTCACTCGAAGATAGAATTGTCAAAGAGTCGTTTAAAAAACATTCGGAAGTTTCAAAAGACTTAAAAGGCCTTCCATTTATACCAGAAGAATTTGAACCCAAATATAAAGTGATAGCTAATATTACTCCCTCATCTGAAGAACTTGAAGAAAATAATCGCTCTCGTTCGGCTAGACTTAGAGTATTAGAAAGAATAAAGGAATGATAAAAATGAAAAAAAATAAAAAGAATAAGAAAGGTTTGACTAAATTAGAAAAATTTTTATACAAAAGTTTTACTACTCTCGGCGTATTCTTATTAATAGGAATTGTCTTTACTAGTGCTGTCGTATCGAAGATGAATATCGAACTTCAAGAGACAAATAAAAAAGTAGAAAGTCAACAAGATACTAATCAAAGTCTTACAATGAAGATTAATGAAATGGCTTCGTTAGAAAATATTCAAGGAGTAAGTGAAGATTTAGGTCTTGCTTATAACAATGAAAATATTAAGACAATAGAATAAAGGTGATAAATAATGAAAAAGAAAGGTATAAAAAATAATGAAAGATTTCATGTCAGTAATCCGGTAATTATTTGTACCTTTCTTTTATTTTTACTATTATCGGCAAGATTATGTTATCTTTGTATCGCAGATTATAAAGTAGGAGATTCTACTATTACTGCTTTTATTAAAAATCGTAATACTAAAGAAGAAGTAATTATGCCAAATCGTGGTACCATTTTTGATACTAATAATAATATTTTAGCTAATGATGTTGCTAGTTATACAATCATAGCTTATTTATCAGATAAAAGAGTTGATGCCAAAGGAAATAAAAACTATGTTGAAGATATCGAAGGAACTTCTAAAAGTTTAGCTTCTGTCTTAAATGCTCCCGAAGAAGAAATTAAAGATATTCTCGAAAGAGGAAAAGAAAACAATAAATATCAAGTTGAATTAGGTACTTATGGTAAAGGACTAACAGAGCTAACTAAAGAAGAAGTAGTAAAGTTAAATCTTCAAGGTATAGACTTTGAAAAAGATGTAAAGAGATATTACCCCAATGGCGACTTTGCTTCATATCTTTTAGGGTACACTGTTTTAAAAGATGATGATGAAGGTAATTCATGGATAACTGGCGAAATGGGAATTGAAGAATATTATGATAAGCAATTAAAAGGAACTGCCGGTTATGTAACTTATGAAAAAGATAAATATGGTTATCGAATAGCTAATGGCCGAGAATATGTTTCTCCCGCTGATAACGGTAATGATATCTATCTTACTATCGATAATAATATTGAACTATTTACCCATGATGTTGTCAAAAAAGCCGAAGAAGATTCCGAGGCCGAATGGGTTATTCTCGTCGTTGCTGATGCTAAAACGGGAGCTATTTTAGGTTACTCTAGTACGCCATCATTTGACCCTAATCTCCGTGATATGACATCTTATATTGACCCTCTTACTGGTCTTTCTTATGAACCAGGCTCGACGATGAAAATATTTAGCTATATGTGTGCGGTTGACTCTGGTAAGTACAATGGCGAAACAACTTATGAATCGGGAACTAAGACTTATACTTCAGAAAATGATGATAGTACTGTTACTATTTCCGACTGGAATAAAGAAGGATGGGGAACGATTAGTTATGATAAAGGTTTTGCTCTCTCTTCTAATATTGCCGTTGCTAATATTGTCGAAAATGTCATCACTAAAGAAGAACTTAAAGCCTGCTACGAAAAGTATGGATTTGGAAAGAAAACTGGTTTTACTCTCGAAAGAGAAGAGACAGGTTCAATTGATTATCGCTATCAAATTGAAGCTGCTACTGCTGGTTACGGACAGGGAATAACGACCACTCCTATTCAGCATATTCAAGCTTTGACTGCTATTGCTAATGATGGTGTTATGCTAAAACCATATGTCGTAAGTAAAATTGTCGATACTGATACTAATAAAACAATTTTTGAGGGAAAAAGGGAAGAAGTTGGCAAGATAGCTAGTCCCGAAACGATTACTAAGATGAAGAGCCTTATGGCTAGTGTTATAAATGGCGACAGTAGCAACTCTACTGGTTATGGTTACTATATGGATGGTTATACTTTAATTGGTAAGACCGGAACAGCTCAAATATACGATTATAAGAGGGGAGCATACATGACTGGCGACTCCGATTATATCTATTCATTCTCAGGATTATTTCCCGAAGAAAATCCCGAAATAATCGTCTATGCCGCTCTTCGAAGACCAAAAGATACCACTAATTATATTTCGCCCATGATAAAAGAAATTGAAAAAAATATTACGAAGTACTTAAACATTGAAGAAGGAGTCCATGAAAAAGAATCTTATCGTGTCGAATCTTTTTATAGTAAAAATACAGATACTGTTAAGAAAAAAGTACAAAGTCATAATCTTAAAGTTATCATTTTAGGAGATGGACCTAAAATAATAAATCAGTACCCTGCTCGAGGAAGTATTGTCTATGAAGATGACTTAATAGTTTTAAAGACTAATAACTATGATAAAAAAATGATAAATCTCGTCGGCTACTCGCATAAAGAAGCTATGAATATTTTAAAATTAATGGATGTCGATTATCAAATTGAAGGTACTGGCTATGTAACTTCCCAAAATATTCCTGAAGGAGAGACAATCGATAACACTGTAATTATTAAACTAGAAGAAAAATATTTAGAATAGTGGGTGAATAAAATGAATGATGATACTAATGAGATATCTAAAATACTTTATGTTATACTTATAATTCTAATATGCATAATTCTCGGTGTATACCTAGGAAAGACTTTAATTAACGGTTAAAGTCTTTAATATTTTTTATAAAAAATATTGACAAATATAAAAAATACAGTAGAATAAAATTAAATTATTAAAGAATAATTGTAGTTTAGACAAAACATAGTAAAGAAAGGAATGTTTGGAGTAATGAATAAAAAAATAATTTTAACAGGAGATAGGCCTACAGGTAAACTACATTTAGGCCATTATGTTGGTTCATTAAAGAGAAGAGTCGAATTACAAAATGCAGGAATTTATGACCGAATATTTATAGAAATCGCCGATTCTCAAGCAATCACAGATAATGCATATGATTTAGAAAAAGTTAGACAAAATGTATTAGAAGTAGCACTTGATTATTTAGCATGTGGCATTGATCCAGATAAGTGTATTATTTTTGTGCAATCCCAAATTCCCGAATTGTGTGAACTAACATTTTATTATTTAAACTTGGTAACTTTGTCAAGATTACAAAGAAATCCTACAATCAAAGAAGAAATAAAATTAAGAGGGTTTCAGTCGTCTATTCCAGTAGGCTTTTTAACTTACCCTGTAAGTCAAGCTGCCGACATAACAGCATTTGATGCTAATATTATACCAGTTGGTGAAGACCAATTACCAATGATCGAACAAACTAGAGAAATAGTAAGAAGCTTTAATAAATTATATGGGAATATTTTAATTGAGCCTAAAGAATTATTACCGGACAATAGTTCATGTTCTAGATTGCCTGGAATAGATGGAAAAGCAAAAATGAGTAAGTCATTAGGTAATTGTATATACTTATCTGATGAACCAGAAATAATATATAAAAAAGTAATGAGTATGTATACAGATCCTTCTCATTTAAAAGTTGAAGATCCCGGAAAAATTGAAGGAAATACTGTCTTTACATATTTAGATGCATTTTGCAAAGAAAGCCATTTTAAAAAGTATTTGCCTGAATATAACAATCTTGAGGAATTAAAAAAACATTACCAACGTGGAGGATTAGGAGATGTAAAAATAAAAAAATTTTTAAATGCTATTTTGCAAGAAGAATTAGAGCCAATAAGAACTAGAAGAAAAGAATTTGAAAAACATATACCAGAAGTATATAATATTCTAATGAATGGTAGTAAGAAAGCAAGGTCCTTTGCTTCTAAAAAAATAGAAGAAGTTAAATCTACGATGAAAATAGATTATTTTAACGATTTTAATTTAATAAATAATCAAGTCGAAAAATATTCTGATTATACTGAAAAATCATTATCAGAAAAAATAGACAATAATTAATTTATAAATAGACTAAAAGCTTTAATTAACGGTTAAAGTCTTTTTTTCTATACTTGCCTTTCCTAGTAAAATATAGTAAAATGTTAATAGTAGGATGTGAAGTATAAAATGTATTTAAAGGAAATTAGAGCATACGGCTTCAAGTCATTTGCCGACAAAATAAATATTGAACTATGTAAAAATATTAATGGTATCGTAGGCCCTAATGGCAGTGGTAAATCCAATATAGTTGATGCTGTAAGATGGGTTTTAGGAGAGCAATCGATGAAATCTTTAAGAGGAGAATCATCTACAGATGTTATTTTTTCTGGTAGTGAAAGTAGAAAACCATTAAATTCTGCCTCTGTAACTCTTATTTTTGATAACGAAGACCGAAGCTTGCCTTTGGATTTTAGTGAAGTATCGATAAAGAGAATGGCCTTTCGAACAGGAGAAAATGAATATTATATTAATAATGAGAGAGTTAGGTTAAAAGACATTACCGATTTACTAACTGATTCCGGAACAGCAAAAGAGAGTTTTAATATTATAAGTCAGGGAAAAATTGATGAAATTCTCTCCAAAAAAGAGGAGGACCGCCGTATTATTTTTGAAGAAGCTGCCGGAGTTTTGAAATATAAGCGAAGAAAAGAAGAAGCCCTCAGAAAACTAGATAAAACTAATCAAAATCTAAATAGAGTAAATGATATAATTATCGAATTATCTAGTACGATTACACCTCTCGAAGAAGCCTCTAATAAAGCTAAAAGATATACCGAAATAAAAGATAAACTATCAAATATCGAAATTGCCCTTATTGCTAAAGAAATATCTGATTTAAATTTTGAATATCAAGAAAGCAAGAAAAAAGCTATCGCTCTCGAAGATGAAATAGCTAAAATTAGTGCCACTTCCAGTGGTTATGATATCGATATTTTAAAATATAAAGATAAACTTAAAAATATTCGAGAAGATATAAATTCTAAACAGTCTCTTTTACTAGAACTTACTAAAAATGAAGAAAAAATATCATCTAATATCAAGCTTCTCGAAGAGAGAAATAAATATAAAAATGAAGATACCAAAATTGCTAATAATATTATAAATTTAAAAGAAGAGTTATTGGAAGTTAATACTAATTTAGTTAACCTTCAAAACAATATCGAAGTAATTAATAAAAAAATTGAAGTTACTAATAATAACATTACAAGTCTCTTAAATAAAAACAGTGAATTATTAAATAGAAAGAATATTCTCAATAATACAATTATTAAAAATAATCGTGAAATCGATAGCTTAAAATATCGCATTCGTTATCTTGAAGAGAACATAAATAGCAATAGTCTTCTTCCTAAACCAGTTAAAAAAGTACTAGATAATCCTAAATTTACAGGTATACATAATGTCATATCATCTCTTATCGATACTGATAGTGAGTACGTCACTGCTATCAATACCGCTCTTGGCTCATCTGCTTCATATTTAGTTGTCGATACTCCAAATACTGCTAAAGAATTAATCAGTTATCTAAAAAATAATGATTACGGAAGAGCTACTTTTTACCCATTATCAGTAATAACAGGAAGAATGATTGATGAAGATACTTATCATAAACTAAAGACAATGCCCGGATTTATCGATATTGCTTCTAATCTTGTTACCTATGATAATATTTATAAAAATATTATTACTAATACTTTAGGAACAACTATTATCGCTCAAAATATTGATGATGCTAATGCAATAAGTAGTAATATAAATAAAAGATATCGTATTGTAACTTTAGACGGACAAGTAATAAATGTCGGAGGCTCATTAACTGGTGGTTCGAAGGTTCAAACTAACAGTAATTTATCATTAAAATATGAATTAGAAGAATTAATAAAGAAATGTGAACTTTTAGATAATGGTAATAATAGTCTCAATAACGATATTACCGAATTAGATAAAGATAAAGAAAAGATAGATAGAGAACTATATTCTTATCAAAATACTATATCAGAATATCAAATTCGTAAAAATAATTTTCAAAATAATATTGATGAATTAGAAAAAACTAAAGAATCTAAAGAAAATGAATTAAAAGACTTAACTAATATTCAAAATAACAATAGTGAAGTAGATAATTTAATTAATGCTCTATCAGAAGTAAAAAATAAAATAACTATTTTGAATAAAGACTTATCTCTCCTTAAAGTAGAAGAAGAAGCCGCTAATAATAGTTTAAATGAAATCGAAGAGACATCTAAAACGAGCAGTACTTATTTAAGTAAGAAAGATAAAGAACTAAATAATTTAAATATAAATATCGGTAAAATGGATGTCAAATTAGATAATTTACTATCTAATCTTACAAGTAATTACAATATGACTTACGATTTTGCTATTCAAAATTATAAATTGGAATTAGATGAAAAAATAGCCCATAGTGAAGTACTAAAGATGAAAGATGAACTAACACTTCTTGGCAATGTCAATTTAGATGCTCCAGAAGAATATGATAGAGTAAAAGAACGTTACGAATTTTTGAAAAATCAAAAGGAAGACTTAATATCTGCCGAAAATACTCTCTATGATATTATTAAAGAAATGGATAGTATCATGAAAAGTAAATTCCTTGAAACTTTCGAAGAAGTAAGAAAAGAATTTAAGATAGTTTACCGTGACTTATTTAAGGGAGGTAGAGCAGAATTATCTTTAACTAATCCCGATAATCTTTTAGAAACAGGAATTGAAATTAAAGCTGAACCTCCTGGTAAAAAACTTCAAAGTATTTCCCTATTATCTGGTGGTGAAAAAACTTTTACTGCTATTTCCTTATTATTTGCTATATTAAATGTTCGAAGCGTACCATTCTGTCTTTTTGATGAAGTAGAAGCAGCCCTAGATGATGCTAATGTTGAATCTTTTGGTAAATACTTAGAAAAATATCATGATAATACCCAATTTATAATTATTACCCATAAAAAGAAAACGATGGAATATGCCGACCTACTATATGGAATTACAATGGAAGAATCAGGTGTAAGTAAAATTGTTTCTGTTAAATTAGAAGATAAAAAATAGTTGTAAATTTATTTCTACTATGATACAATTAATATTGTAATAAAGATAGAAGGAAGGTGACTCTCTCATGAATAAAAGAAGTATTAACAATAGGTTAACATGGGGGG